>CAMBQP010000030.1 GCA_945869955.1 Schlesneria paludicola DSM 18645 | reverse complement strand
GCCTTTCTGGCGGACGAACGCCCCGACGCCTTCGATCGGATTCTGGATCAGCTCTTGGCGTCACCTCATTTTGGTGAACGCTGGGGCCGACACTGGCTGGATCTGGCGCGGTATGCCGACTCGAATGGCCTCGATGAAAACTTTTTGTTTCGGGAAGCCTGGCGTTATCGCAACTGGGTCATCGACGCCCTCAACACGGGAATGCCGTTTGATCGGTTTATTCTCGAGCAACTCGCCGGTGATCTGCTCCCCTTCGACTCGATCGCACAACGGGATCGACAGCGGATTGCAGCGGGATTTCTGGTGCTTGGGCCCAAGGTGCTGCTGGGGAATAACGAGAAAAATCAGCGGATGGAGGTGGCAGACGAACTGATCGACACGGTTGGCAAGACGATCCTGGGCCAAACGCTCGGTTGCTGCCGCTGCCATGACCATAAATTTGATCCGGTTCCGACCGCTGACTATTACGCATTGGCCGGAATCTTTTCTTCGACCCGCGTGATGGAAACCCGCTACATGCTGGGGGAACAACGGAGCATGGAACGGCTGGTCGGACTGGGTCCGGAAGGACTGGAAGCGGATGAGGTTTACGAAGCCTTCTGGCGCGAGCAACCACGACTGGTCGAACAGAAGAAGCAGGCCGAGGCTGCACTGGAAGCGATCAAGCAAGAAAAACCGGACGACTTGACCGCAATCCTGGCAAAGCATCCTGAGGCGGTTGCGGCCGAGGCCAAGCCGACGGCAGAGCCTGTCCGGTCACAGGAAGAACGAATTGCGGCCCAAGTGGGACAGGTTGCGGAAATTGCCAAACGTCTCGCCAACCCTCCCAAGATTCCGCCTCGTGCGATGATTCCGATGGATGTGGAACAACCCACAGATGAACAGATCCGGTTGGCGGGTCAGTTTGATCAGCTGGGCAAACTCGTGCCACGGGGATTTCTGTCTGTATTGTGTGATGGGGATCGGATCGAGATTCCTCCGCAGCAAAGTGGCCGGATCGCGTTGGCGGGGTGGTTGACGAACGGCGAGCAGCGAACCGGTCAACTGGCGGCACGAGTCCTCGCCAATCGGGGCTGGCACCATCTGTTTGGCCGGGGGATTGTGCGAACCGTTGATAATTTCGGTCGTACGGGAGAAGAGCCAACGCATCCAGAGTTGCTGGATTATCTGGCCGGGGACCTCATTCGCTCGGGCTGGTCCCTGAAGAAAATGGTTCGTGACATGGTGTCGAGTCATACGTTCGCCCTCAGCAGTCACTACGATCCGCAGAACCATGCGGTCGACCCGGACAATCGCTGGTTGTGGCGAGCCAATCGTCGGCGGCTGGATCCGGAATCGTATCGCGATGCGATGCTCACGGTGGCCGGGCAACTGGATCTTTCACCGATGGATTCGACCGTCTGGTATTTGGGTGATCAGGCAACCGCAGTCGGACCGAATACGGTTCGCCGTCGCACGAATTTCCCCTGCCGCAGTGTGTATCTTCCCGTGATCCGCAATGACTTACCTGAGTTATTTGAAGTCTTTGACTTTGCCAATCCCCACACAGCCACCGGGGCTCGCCCCAGCACAACCGCTCCGAATCAGGCATTGTTTATGCTGAATGATGATATGGTGATGGATGCTGCCGAGGCGATTGCGCAGCGGGTCCTGGCTGAGGTTCCGACCCAGGATCTGCAGGGGCGGGTCGAGTTTCTGTATCGGATCATTCTGAATACCAGTCCGACCAGTGAAGTGCAACAGGCGCTCGAAACCTACCTGCGGCAAACCGAAACGCGTCTGATCTCTGAGGGGGCTGAGGCTCCTGAACGCCGAGCGATCGCCTTGGCTTGCCATGCACTGATTGCTTCGAGTCCCTTTCAATTCCTGGACTGAAATTTGAGGGACAATCGATGATCGCGCTTTTCGGTTTGGGGGCTGTATTTTCCGTGTTTCGCTTTCTCGGTCGTGTCTGGTCAATCCTGTATTTTTCGAATGATTCGCCGCAAGACGAGGTTTTTCCATGAGCTGCCATCAATTTTTGTCCCGTTCAACGCGTCGTGCCATGCTGCGTAATACGGCTTGCGGGTTTGGCCAGATCGCACTCTCAGGGATGCTCGCACAACAGGCGATCGGTTCGTCAGCCGTGAAGGGAGTGGTGCCGACAGGGTTGCCGCAGCCCCATTTTCGACCTCGTGCAAAACGGGTGATTTTTCTGTTCATGTGGGGTGGCCCCAGTCATGTCGATTTGTTTGATCCGAAGCCACGTTTGAATGAAGAGGATGGCAAGCCGATCTCGCCGCAAGCGGTTGCCGCCGAAAAAACCTCGCTGGGGAATGCGCTGGGTTCTCCGTTTCAATTTGCGCAGCATGGTCAGGGAGGTGTCTGGATCAGCGAACTGTTTCCGCACCTTGCCAAACAGTCCGATCAGCTCTGCGTGATTCGCTCGTTGCATACCGAGGGGACAGCGCACGGCGAAGCACTGCTCCGGCTGCATACCGGGCAAGCCAATCTGGTTCGTCCGAGCATCGGAGCGTGGTTGAGTTATGGGTTGGGGAGTGAAAACAGTAATTTGCCCGCGTACCTGACGATTTCGCCACCACGGGGGCATGGTGGGGCTCAGAACTACGGCAGCGCCTTTCTTCCGGCAATTCATCAGGGGACCGCGATCGGCTCGGCGGAAACCCCGATCGCAAAATCGCGGGTCTCGCATCTCGAAAATCCTCGACTGAATCGTGGTTTGCAGCGGCAACAATTGGATTTGATTCAGACGCTGAATCAAAGACACCTGAGTGACGCCCAGACCGATCCGGGAGTCGAGGGGTTGATTGCCAATTATGAACTCGCATTCCGGATGCAGACGACGATCCCGCAGTTGATGAATCTCGAGAGCGAAACGAAAGAAACGCAGGATCTGTATGGTGTCGGGAGCGAACCGACGGATAATTTTGGACGGCAGTGCCTGCTAGCGCGGAAATTTGCCGAAGCGGGGGTGCGTTACATTCAGGTTTCGACCGACTACACCTGGGATCACCACCAAAAGGTGAAAGAGGGATTAATTGGTGAGTCGGCCAAGGTGGATCGTCCGATCGCCGGATTACTGCAGGATCTGCAGCGACGGGGGTTGCTGGAGGAAACGCTGGTTGTCTGGGGCGCCGAATTTGGTCGCACACCGATGGTCGAGAATGGGAACGGCCGGGGTCATCATCCGCAGGCATTTACGATGTGGATGGCGGGAGGGGGTGTCAAAGGGGGATTTACTTATGGTACGACCGACGAGTATGGTTATCGTCCGGTCGAGAATCCCGTCCACATGCATGATTTGCATGCAACAATCCTGCATGGATTGGGACTCGACCACCAGCGTCTCACCTACCGGCATGCCGGCCGCGATTTTCGTCTGACGGATGTGGCGGGGAACGTCGTTCATGAGATCTGGTCATAATCAGCGACCCAAGCTTCGGACAAGGGTCTTGAAAAAGCGGATCGAGTCGAGAAAGCAGATTGATGCAGGCGTTGTTTGTGCATGGGATGGGGCGAACCCCGCTTTCAGGATTTTCTTTGTTGAGACGCCTGCGGCAGCGGGGGATCTCGACGCATGGTTTTTTCTATAGCGTCACCTTTCAGTCTTTCACGGGGATCAGTCAACGTTTGCAGCGGAAAATCGCCATCGTCGCCGCGAGGGGTGAATATGTCCTGATTGGACATTCGCTCGGTGGGGTACTGATTCGCGATGCGGTGGCGTGTCTCCCCCCCGAGGTTCGCAGACCGCAGCGTATTTTTCTGTTGGGTTCACCCATTCGACCGTCGCGGATGGCACAGCGCATCCATCGCAACTGGCTGTTCCGATTGATGACTCGCGACTGCGGTCAATTACTTGCGTCGGAATCACGGATGGAACAGGTGGCTCGCTGTGACGTTCCCACGACAAGTATCGTAGGAACCTGCCGGATCCTGGTGTTGTCGCGATTATTTGGTGAGGAAGAAAACGACGGAGTGGTCTCGCATTCTGAGATTACCGCCGACTGGATCACAGAAGAAATCCGCGTGCGGGTGACCCATACCTTCATCCCTTCAAACCGGCGTGTGACGGAACTGGTCGTCGAGCGGATCGTCGAGCTGATTGGTGAGTAATCGCGATAATTCCGTTTGATTTTGCAGAGCTCCCGCGAAAGCACTTCTCAGACGACCGCAGAAACTGGCGAACGCGTGGTGGGGGGGAGGGGAATCAACCTCATTGAGTCAACCCGTGGCCATGGCCGATCGTGATGCCCCCTTCTGCAAACGGTGTTCACGACGATGCGGCAAACTCTGACGCTACGACACGATTTTCCGCTCGATTACGAGAAAATTGTCGAGAAAACGACAAAATATTTTTTCAAATCATGCAACATTCCCTCAGCGTCGAAATCTTCGTCAGGCGAGAAATCTGCATTTCTCAGGGTGGTTGATTGAACACCGCCCCCGGCTAACAACAAATTCCCATTTTCTGGAATCCTTGAAAATCGATCTCTAAAGTTGATGTGCGCTCAATCCTCCCTGCGGCTCCACTGATAGGGGTGGTGTGCTGAATGATCGATCTCCACCAACCTACCCAATCCTGCCTTACAGTGTCCGCTTGGAATCTTTCAGTGTGGTCTCAAATGCAATTCCATCAAATTCGAACGCCATTTGAATCAAACTTCTCTCTGCCGATTCAGCAAACTCAAAGCGATTTCAATCGAGCATCGATTGAAATCCTTCGAATTGTTGCCTGCTTGGGAATTGTCTGGTTTCACTGCAAGGCCCCCTATGCTGAAGTAGGCTACGCAGGGTTGCCGGTGTTTGTTGCCATTTCTGTCGCGCTGACAACCGCTAGCAAATCTTCCGAATCGCCGCTCGTGGGCATTCGGAAGCGAGCCAGACGCTTGCTCGGACCGTGGATCCTCTGCAGTTTGGCTTATGCAACTTGGCGACTTATCGGAAACGTGCGAGCTGGCCGTGAGACATTTGCTACGTTTGACGCTTCGATGCTGACTGCCGGAGGTGCGTTACATCTGTGGTATTTACCATTTATTTTTCTGGTAACCTGTATTACGACTTTCTGTCGGCCCTCTCTCCGTTTGGGGCAATTTAAGTCAATCGCCATCGGCCTGGCCGCCGCTGCGATAATCCTGTGCTCATGGGGGATCTCTCAAAAATGGCTATCACAACCATTCGACAGTTGGCTGTTTTGTGTTCCCGCGATATTTATCGGATTGGCATTGCCAACGATGAATGATCTTGGGGAGCGAACTCGTCGAGTTCTCATACTGTCGGCCTGTGTGTCGCTGGCTTGCTTGATTTCCTCAATTCTGGGGTACAGGTCGGCGGTAATTCCTTACAGTCTCGGTACGATCACTCTTTCGATCGCGTGGATCGCTCCTTTCGCGGCATCGGCACAGCTGAAACGTATCGCAGGAATGACGTTCGAAGTTTATCTGATGCATCCCATGTTGTTATCGCTGCTGATGATTGTCACAGGTCTCCAGTTCGGTGCGCTTACGGCGATTGTGACTTGGACCGTCACGAGCAGCCTTGTGCTGCTCATCAAAACGAAGATGCCGACAACTTCCTGGATTTCCGAACAACTCACGCAGATTCTTGTCCTGCCAGGACGATCACTCGCGCTGGCGAAATGGGATCAACATCCTTTAAAAGCCCGTTCCGCCGCTACTGCCGGCGGCTGATCGTTTGATTCTTTTTAAACCCCCACTGTACAACACTGTGTGGTACAGTCGAACGAGGACCATGAGTCACCCCCGGCTCATGGTCCTCGTTTTGTTTTGCAGCTGCCAGACTTTTCCGATCCTGAGCCTTGTATCAAGAATAAAAATATGACCGAATCCCCCCCACTTTCCCTCAAAGATTTGCAAAGCCTGATCAGAAATATGTACGGGGCCAAAGACGTTGCCCGCGGTGTTGACGGAACCTTCATGTGGCTCATGGAAGAAGTTGGCGAATTGGCAGCGGCCCTGCGCGAGGGGACGCCGGAAGAGCTGGCACTCGAATTTGCCGACGTACTGGCCTGGCTGGCAACAATTGCCAATGTGGCCGGGGTCGATCTGGATGCCGCTGTCCGCAAAAAATATGGTTCCGGCTGTCCCGGTTGTGGTCAATTTCTCTGCTGCTGTGACATCAGCGAAAAACCTTAATTCCTCGCCAAATCGGTCAAACCAGGCCAAGTGGACTTCACGAGAATGGAATGATGCTCAGAACAATTGATGTTTCCGGGGTGCGCTACCGGGTGGCAGACGAAGGGACGGGCCCGGTCTTGCTGCTGGTACATGGTTTTCCGCTCAATCACACCATGTGGTCAGCACAAATTGAGGAATTCTCAGAAACCCATCGCGTCATCGCCCCGGATCTGCGGGGGTTTGGTGGGACGGACGGGGCCTTGTACGCCGTTTCGATGGAACGTTATGCCGACGACTTAGCAGAGCTGTTGGATGCATTGCAGGCCGATCGACCGGTCATATTTTGTGGGCTGTCGATGGGTGGCTACATCGCCTGGCAATTTGCCGCGCGGCATCCTGAATGGCTGGGTCGTTTGATTCTGTGCGATACTCGGGCGGCTGCTGATTCCGCTGAAGCAGCGGCCAACCGATTAAAAATGGCCGATATCGTGTCAAAAGAAGGACCAGAGCCAGTCGCCTGGGCCATGATGCCGAAGCTGTTCGCCCCCGTCGTCACCCCACAACAACAGACTTTGGCGGATCTGGTGCGGAAAATGGTGCTGGAAACAGATCCGGTCGCCATTGCTGCGGCCCATCGCGGCATGGCAATCCGCCCGGATGTCACCTCGTTACTCCCCAATCTGCGGTTCCCCACACTGGTGATTGTGGGGGAACACGATGTCATCTCGCCCCCGCAAGAAATGCGAACCATTGCCGACGCGATTCCTCAGGCCCGATTTGTGCAAATTCCTGCGGCGGGACACCTGGCACCGATGGAAAACCCCGCTGCTGTGAACCGTGCCATTTCCGATTTTTTGCAGACGACTCGCTGAGGACCAGTTGATTTTCAGCAACGATCGAGATGGAACCCCTTGGGAGCGGGAGTGATTCGCAAAATAGGAAAGTCACGGGGTGTCATGTTTCTTTTGGCTGCGTGGCGAATATACTGGGATTCATTCGATGTTCGTGATTGTAATCACTCCTCAGTTTGAACCCCCTGTTTGAACTGGTGGGGATGCGATTGACCATCGATCGCGTACGAAAATACCGTACAAAAATCTTGCCGGGCTTTACCCGACAAGGTCGTCTCGCTACTCAACGATTGGGAGTCCCGGTTGTGCTCATTCAGATGGAATTGGCTCGAATTATCATCAGCGAAATCAACGATCAGCAGGTGATTTTTCTGCGGGAAGTCGAGGGAATTCGGGAATTTCCGATCTTGATTGGCCTGTTCGAAGCGACCAGTATCGACCGCTGTGTTCAAGGGGAAGATCCTCCCCGGCCACTGACGCACGACCTGCTGAAATCAGCGATCGAGTCCCTGGGTGGAGAAATCCAGGATGTGCTGATTCATAAACTCGAAGAACATACTTATTACGCCTCGATCCGCATTCAACACGAAGGCGAATTGATCGAAGTCGACAGCCGTCCCAGCGATGCCGTGGCCCTGGCGGTGCATTTTGATCCCCACCTACCGATCTATGTGGCTGAGGAGGTTCTGACGCAGGCTTCGAGCTGAACCCGATCGGATCTGCGGTGGGAGTATGCAGGGGTGAGAGAAACGTTTTCGCAGGACGAAAGCGGGGTAAGGCTTCACGCCGCGTCAAACTCGGAATACACTCCCGCCTCGCCACGGAATCCCGATTCTCTTGAAATAAGGAGCCTGCCATGCGCTGGTCTCAGACATTTATCCCAACGATGAAAGAAATCCCGTCGGATGCGGAAGTTCCCAGTCATCAACTGATGCTGCGTGCCGGTTTTATCCGCCAGTTGATGGCGGGTGCCTACACCTACCTGCCGCTGGGGGTTCGTGCCTTGAAAAAGGCCGAGGCGATCGTCCGACAAGAAATGGATGCGACCGGGGCTTTGGAAATTCTGATGCCGGCGCTGCAGCCAATTGACCTGTTCGAGCGGACAGGGCGGAAAGAGGCGTTCGGAAATGTGCTGATCAACTTCAATGTCCGACGTGGCGATCGAAATGTCCACCTGGCTCTCGGCCCGACGCATGAAGAAGTGGTCACGGACCTGATGTCACGGCATCTTAGCAGCCATCGTCAGATGCCGCTGACAGTCTACCAGATCCAGACCAAGTTTCGGAATGAAGAGCGTCCCCGGTTCGGCATTTTGCGAACGAGCGAGTTCTTGATGAAAGATGCTTACAGCTTTCATTCCTCCCTGGAATCGCTCAATGACGTCTATCAGAAAATGTATCATGCCTACTGCCGGATCTTCGCGCGCTGCGGACTCGAATTTCTGCCGGTCGAGGCGGAAAGCGGCCCCATCGGCGGCGATGCGTCGCACGAGTTCATGATCCCCGCTGCAAACGGCGAAGACCGCATCGTCTTCTGTAAGAAGACCAACTATGCTGCAAATCTCGAACGAGCCGAAACAGGACGGAAAGCTCCCCTGATCGCCACCTCGGGCGAGGCAAAACCGGTCGCCCGACTGCATACCCCCAATGTGGGAAGCATCGAAACCGTCTGCAAGCTCTTGAAATGTAAACCAGAAAAACTGGTCAAGACGCTGATCTATGTCGCCGATGGGAACCCGGTCGCCGTGTTGCTGCGCGGAGATCACGAGGCGAACGAAGGGAAAATTCGCCGCGCATTGAATGTCACCAGTCTGGAAATGGCTGATCCCGCCGTCATTCTCGCGGTGACCGGTGCACCAGTCGGATTTGCGGGCCCGGTCGGAATCAAGTGCCCAATCTTCGCAGACCATGATGTCCCACTGGTTGTCAACGCGATTACGGGAGCCAATGAAGGGGATTACCATCTCGCGAATGTGAACGTGGGACGTGATTTTGCCCTGGAAACGACGTTTGATCTGCGGAATGCTGCAGCGGGCGACCCCAGTCCTCGGGGTGAGGGGACTTTGGAACTGGTCCATGGAATCGAGGTGGGCCATGTCTTCAAGCTGGGAACCAAGTACAGCATCTCGATGGATGCTCTGTATGATGACGAGACCGAACATCGGCAGCCGATCATCATGGGATGCTATGGGATTGGAGTTAACCGGATTCTGGCAGGGCTGGCGGAAACCCGCCACGACGACCAGGGCCTGATCTGGCCCCTCTCGATCGCCCCTTACGAGGTGATCCTCAGCGTCATCGGGGCGAACGAGCCCGAGACGTTAGCAGCCGCCGAACGTCTCTACGCAGAACTTCAGGCTGCCGGGGTTGATGTGCTACTGGACGACCGCGATCTGAGACCCGGAGTCAAATTCAAAGATGCAGACCTGATCGGGATTCCCTTGCGGGTCAACTTTGGTGGGAAAGGACTCAAGGAAGGAGTCGTCGAACTGAAGTGGCGAACTGCTGCGGATTCCGAACGAGTCCCCTTGGCAGATGCTTTAACAAGCGTTGTGAGACAACTGGCCGAGAAGAAGAAGTCCGACGCGGCCAACCTGCCCGGTTAAGCCAGAAAAAACGGTTTAATGCGGAAAAATACGGGCTGACCAAGAACAATCCTGGTCAGCCCGTTTGTGAGTGATTTTCCCCAGTCCGTTTTCGTTCTCAATCAGTTTTCGTGCTCAACCTTTACCGAAGAATCAGTTTTGATCTTCCGTAATTCGACCACTCACCGATTTCGAAATGTGAAAAATCGGTGCAATGATCAGCTTCGTGCCGACAGGAACGTCGTCGGGCATGTCCAGTGCGGCCGCAGTTTCGTCCGCCAGCTGAATCTGACCATCGTGTCGGTAACAGTTGCTGAGTGCCAGCAGTGCCCTTTGATTAAATGGAGCAGGAAACATTTGAGCGGCTCGATGCAGCGGTTCAATCGCGTCTGCATATTTTTCCTGAGCTTGGAGCGCTTCTCCGCGGAACAACTCGGCAATCGGAGCGAACGGCCCAGAATCAGTCAGACCGTTCAATTCGGCGAGAGCGTAATTAGGAAGCTCGAGTTCAAGATATCCTTCGGCAGCAGCAAGCCGTCGAACGACGCGTTGCGGACTCAAAACCTTCTCGGAACCAGCGTTTTCGGTGGTCACAACAGCCTCCCTCCCCTTAGGTAGAAGACCAAAAATCAGATCGACAATTTCATCGCCAACATGGCGACAAGGAATCTGAGATGCAGCAAGCGTGCCGAAAAATTTAGCAGCGAGCAAAAAAGCATCCGGCTCAAGAATATACGGGGCCTTCGCGATGTCAAGTCCTTGGTCGTCGTTGATTTTCCTTTGTCAAATTGACAATTTTCAGCAGTCAGGTGGGGCGCCTGATTGCCAGAATGGCCCGACGGATCGGTTCCTCGGAATGATTCGCATCACCATGAGAAATGAGGAGAGAGAAGCTCATTCTTCACGAGAGGCTCTGTCGCCCGGGCTCGATTTTGCCTACAGATCAGGATTGGGTTGCTTTAACTTCAGGCACAAGGGGACTGGAAGCGGCCCCGGCAACCCCCCCACCAACAACCGACATTTTGGCAGTGTAGCCCCTCCTTCCGCCGTCATAATGGGACGCCATCCGATACGGAATCGGTTTTACCGTCACCAGCCCCTCAAAATCAGGCTTGTCAGCCCCCTCTGTCTCTGCCAGACTGATGTTCGACAGGATTATTTGTCGACAGACTGCTCATCGTCGCAAATCGTCTGATTCACCTCATTTCAAGAAATAGGGAAATCAGCAGGCTACGTTCAGTGCGGGCGTTGATTATTCAGATGCGGGATGCCGCCGAGCAGTTATGTTGGTTCGTTTCACGAAAGGGTTCAGCACATGCGGGGACTTTTCACTGCGACCGTCGCGGGAATCACCTGTATTCTCGGCAATCTTGCTTGGGGACAAGGGGTTGTTTCTCAACTGCCAGAAGACGGATCATGGGTTCGGTTCGAAGGGACTTATGCCCAGGTCGAGCTTCGGCCTGAAACAGCGTCTGGCAAGGTCGAAATTGACCCCTGGATCGAACACGTCACGATCAAATCAGTCGGTTCAGAGACGGGGACGTTTCTGGGGCAAGAAGTCCCCTGTCGCTGGATCGAGATTAAAATCGAGCGGGGCCGCGAGCGCGATGGCAAGATCGATACCGGGCTGACCGGACTCGAAATCTATAAAGTCCTGGTCCCAGAAGTGGCTGTGATGAGCGAAAACGTCGATTCCGAGGGAGTCCCCAACAGCTTTCTGCCTTTAGTGAAAGGCTTCCGCAAAGTCGGCAAAGCCCCCCCCAAACCCCTCGTAGAACCCGCGCTGCAACTTTATCCGTTGGGAATTCTCGTCGGCTACTACCGCGAATTGCAGGTGGTGGCAAGTGATGTGGATGCAGAAGTCGGTATCGGTGCGATCAAGGCGAAACAGCTTCAGGGTGAAATCAAGATTGAACGCCCGGAAAGTCGCACAGTTCAGCTGTCAACGGTCTGGAAAAGCACCGAAGTCCCCTTCGGTGTTGCGCGTTGGAGCGCCAAGCTCACACGAGACACTAAAGACGCTCAGGCACCTCGAAGTGACTACAAACCTGTCTCAGAAGTAACGATTGAAATGCGGGCGAAAGAGACGGGACAGGACGCAAAAAGTGAGCTGAACGTCCAGTAGGCTCGCTGATTGACCAGACCACCCGCTGAATTCATGGCATTAAGACCATTTTTTTCAGGTCGAGGAACATGTGAATCCAAAATTCTTGCGGAGATTCTGGCGCAGATTACTGTGGACATCACGAGGGGGATCACTCAGAGTCATCCCCCTTTTTTTGGTCGCTTTTGCCAACAACTGTTGGGGAGATCAGACGGAAAGCCAGCTGGCCCCCAACCCCCCGGCGGCCGCCGTTCGTCGTGTCGATTTTGTGACCGAGATTCAGCCCATTTTTCAACGGGCTTGTCTTGCCTGCCATGGCGGAGCCAAACAAAAAGGTGACTACCGCCTGGATGTGCGAGAAACGGCGTTCAAGGGGGGCGAGTCGTATGCTCCGAATATTGTGCGGGGGAAAAGCGATCAAAGTCCACTGATTCGGTTCGTGACAGGGATCGATGAACTGGTGATGCCCCCTGCGGGGGAAAGGCTGTCAGACGCCGAAATTTCTCTGCTTCGCAACTGGATCGACCAGGGAGCCGACTGGCCGGATCACGTGGCAGGAAAAGCCAACGACAAATCCGACTTGTGGTCGTTGAAACCACTCGTTCTCCCTGAAGTTCCGGGCGGCCCCCCGTCCAGACAGGACTCCAATCCCGCCGAGATCATTGACCGGTTTGTTCGCCAGAAACGAGATGAACTGCATTTTACAGGGAGTGCGGAAGCGGATCGCCGGACGCTGCTGCGGCGGGTCTCGTTCGATTTAATCGGCCTCCCCCCGACTCCCGAAGAGGTCGATACCTTTCTCGCCGACCCGAATCCCCACGCTTACGAAAAATGGGTTGACCAGCTACTCGATTCGCCTCGTTACGGTGAGCGATGGGCCAGGCATTGGCTCGATACAGCTCACTATGCAGAAACTCATGGACACGACCAGGATCGGATTCGCGAACATGCCTGGCCCTATCGGGATTATTTGATCGAATCGTTCAATTCCGATAAGCCCTATTCCCGATTTGTGCAAGAACAAATTGCCGGTGATGTGCTCTTTCCTGAATACCCCGCAGCGACTGTCGCACTGGGGTTTCTGGCAGCAGGCCCCTGGGATGAAAGTTCGCTACGAGATATTCGCGAAGACACGATTGACCGCCAGATTGCCCGATATCTTGACCGGGATGACATGGTTTCGACGGTTATGAACAACATCTGTAGCCTGACGGTGCAGTGTGCTCGTTGTCATGATCACAAATTTGATCCGATCTCGCAGCAGGACTATTATGCGTTACAGGCGGTATTTTCTGGAGTCGAGCGGGCGAATCGCCGGTATGACGCTGACGCCGGGACCGCTCGGCTGCGACAGGATCTTCTCCGCAGAAAACAGGCCCTCGAACAGCGAACCGCAGAAGAGACCGCTCGATTGATGTCGGCAGCTGTGCAGCGTCAGGTTGCCGAATGGGAAGATCTGCGTGGTCGCCAGACTGCAGTTTGGCAGAATTTCAAAATTGATTCGTTCACGTCCGCTGACGGAGCAACGCTCAGCATGCTTCCCGATGGCTCGATCCTTTCCAATGGCCCCTGCCCCGAGAAAGAGACCGTCACGATCGTCTCCGCCCCGTTTTCCTCATTCAATCGCTCGCCCCAGGAAAAATCGCCCGCTGAAAAACCGCCGGCGGAAGAGAAAGATCACGAACAACACCCCGAGCCTCAACACGCAAGCAAGCCAACAACACTGCGGCAGATCACGGCGATCCGATTGGAAGTCCTGACACACGAGAGCTTGCCTAAAAATGGGCCGGGCCGACAACCCGACAATGGCAACCTGCACCTGACCGAGTTCGAGGTTTGGATCGATGGCTGTGACAAACCGTTAGAACTGGTGAACGCAACGGCAGACTTTGACCAATCTGGCTGGGACATTGCGAAGTCGATTGATCGCAATGAAGAGACGGCTTGGGGGATTCACCCTCAAGAGGGGGCCGCACATCAGGCGGTTTTTGAGCTCAAAACCCCGCTGCGACTCCATTCCGCAGGGTTTGAAGCGACTTGCTTGCCAACCTCACCCCACGAAAAATCAAGAGAAAACACCGGGTTGCACCACCCCGATCGCTTACGGATCGTACTCAAACAACGGCACGGTCGACAACACATCATTGGGAGATTGCGTCTGTCGTGGACGGACTCGGCACTGCCAGTTCGGATTGAGCAGACTCCAGGGCCCTTGGCAGCGATTCTGATGATCCCTCCCCTCAAGCGCACCGAGGCTCAACAGCAAGAGTTGGCGGCCTTTCAGCAATTGAACGAGATCAACCAGGCACTGGCGGTACTCCCCGCATCAAAGCTGGTTTACGCTGCTGCCGCTGATTTTGAGCCGGATGGTTCTTTACGACCTCCGCCTGGCCCGCGACCGATCCATGTGCTGCATCGAGGCGACATTCGCCATCCACGTGAAGAAGTTCTGCCGGGAGCATTGAGTTGCGTGACAGCGATCCCGGCTCGGTTTGAAATTCCGAGCGGCATGCCCGAGTCTCTCCGGCGCAAGGAATTGGCCCAATGGTTGACGGACCAGGATAATCCACTGACATGGCGATCCATTGTCAATCGCGTCTGGTATCATCATTTTGGTCGTGGGATCGTGGGTACGTTGAACGACTTCGGCCAAACGGGTGAAAAACCAACGCATCCGGAATTGCTGGACTGGCTGGCATTAGAATTTCGGGATTCCGGCCAGTCGATGAAGTCGCTGCATCGCTGGATTGTGACCAGCCAGACTTATCGGCAAAAGGTCGAGACCCCGCGAGTTTCCGTGGCGTTGTCGACGGCGCCGGGCACGATCCAGGACCAAAGGGTGGGACTGGATGCGGATAATCGGTGGCTTTGGAGAATGAATCGGATTCGTTTGGATGGCGAGTCGATCCGGGATTCCGTTTTGGCGATCTCGGGTCGCCTGGATTTGAGAATGGGGGGCCCTTCAGATCGGCAATTCGACTTACAGCCAGGGATTCATGTCACACCACGTGTCGATTACGGAAAATTTGATCCGCTCAGTGAATTGGGACGGCGACGAAGTATTTACCGCTTTTTGTTTCGAACACTCCCCGACCCCTTCATGGAATCTCTGGATTGCCCCTCGGGGGACCAGATCACCCCGGCGCGGAATAATAGTGTCACGGTTCAACAGGCACTCGCACTTTGGAACGATGTTTTCATTGCTCAAAACTGCGAACAGATTGCCCTGCGGATCGAGGGTGAAGTGAATCCATCGCAGATTGTGGATAGCGATAAGAGCAAGACAGACAAGCAGATCGAACGAGCCTTCCGGTTAATTCTTGGCCGAAACCCTGCGGCAACCGAAATCGACGATGTACGGATTTTCACCGCAGAACATGGTTTAACGAACCTATGCAGATTGCTACTCAACAGCAATGAGTTTCTGTTCGTTAACTGAACGCAAACTCCATTTCAATACAAAGGCATCGTCTTTGACTCACCAAAAGGGTTTGAGAGAGAAAAACCCTAAAAAACAGCGGTTTTGCAGATTAAAGTGAACGAGGTCACGCGACTGGTCATGTCAAGATTAACGGGCTGGTGAGCTTTTAACAGTTTTTCTTCGGGGAACTTTCCGAGGGGTCAAAGTTTGCTCGAAAGCAAAAACGGCGGGCTTCAGTGCTTGCAGCGAACGCGGCACGACGTATGATAGGCCGTTCGGTTTCAAGGGTGATGCCGTTGGCGATGTGCCATGAAGTCTGTCTGAATGAAGACTTAACGAAAAGTTTCCCGCGCGGTTGGGGCACGTGTGACGTTGGGGCGCGTGTTACTGAGCGAACTGGCTTGAGCGTAGCTTTTGAATTGGCTGTTGTTCACGCTGTTTTTGCTCCGCATACCACCGCCGATCGAGTATCGATCGATGGTGGACAAACAGCAATTTCTTGCATGAAGGCGGGTTGGCCAGTGGCTGACTACGACAGAGGCGTTTAACGATGACAATGTTGATCACGGGTTTAGGGACTGCAGTACCGGCGGGTAGTGTCACCCAAACCTTGGCTTACCAGGCAACCCAGCAATTGTGTTGCGATTCTGATGAGCATCGTCGCGTGATGGAGTTGATCTATCAGGGTGCGGGCGTCAATGAGCGTGGCACCGTGTTGTTACAAGAACCGAATGGATTGCCCACGCTATCTAATGGATTCTTCAGGCCGCGCAGTGATGAAGACGATCGTGGCCCCTCCACGCATGCTCGGATGGAGAAATACGAAGAACATGCGTTAGCGCTCGCGATGGAATCATGCGAAGCAGCCTTGTCCCATGCGGATCAGGATGTTGCCGAGATCACGCATTTGATTACTGTTTCGTGCAGTGGTTTTTATGCTCCGGGCTGGGACATTGGCTTAATCCAGGAATTGGGGCTTTCCCCTGATACCGCCCGAACCCACATCGGCTTCATGGGATGCCATGGTTCGTTTAATGCCCTACGCGTCGCCAAGGGATTTGTGGAAGCAGACCCCAAGGCTGTGGTCCTGATCTGTTCGGTGGAACTTTGCAGCCTGCACCATCACTACGGCTGGTCGACCGATAAGGTGATTGCAAACGCATTATTTGCGGATGGATCAGCGGCCGTCGTTTGCCGATCCGCTCCACAAGGCCAAATTCCGATCCAGTCAAAATTCCAGATGATTCGCAGTGGATCACATCTGCTGGCCGGAACCACCAGCGCGATGAGCTGGCGGATTGGCGACCATGGATTTGAAATGACGTTGTCACAGAAAGTTCCGTCGCTGATCGAAAAGAATCTCGGCCCCTGGATGACCGCCTTTCTTGCCAAAGAGGGCCTGACGATTCAAGACATTCGTGGCTGGGCCATTCATCCCGGTGGTCCACGCATCCTTGACGCCTGTTTGACGACCTTGTCGCTTTCGAGTGACGACGTTGCCCCGGCTCGAGAAATCCTCTCACAGTACGGGAACATGTCTTCCGCAACGGTCCTGTTCCTGCTCAATCGCCTGCAAGCGGAACCACGACGAGGTCCCGTCGTTGGGCTCGGTTTTGGCCCCGGGCTGACGATCGAAGCGATGCTGCTCAACTCGGAAATCTAAGCATGTCCATCCACTTGGTGTTCTGGTTTTGGGACCACGATTTGGGGTCACGATTTTGGTAAACAAGGTTTTTCTTTCCATCGTGGGCTTGGCATATCTTGCTCTCGCAGCATGGTGCTCCGTTCAGCCGGAAAAGACGGCGAAGGGAGTTGGCTTTACCCTGACTCCTGGGTCCGGGCAGTCTGAGTTTCTGGTCGTATATGGCGGTTTGGAACTCGCTTTAGGACTGGTGTTTCTCTGGCCATTGCTCCAAGCAACTGAGACTTCCTACCCCTTATTCGTGTGTCTGGTCGTGCATGCCTGTTTGGTTCTGTTTCGAACGCTGAGCTTTTTCCTGTACGCAGGAATTGAATCGACCACTTACTTTCTCGCCGCAACAGAATGGATGATCTTTCTGGGAGCGGCTTATCTTTCGCTGCGAAAGAGTTAGTTCGCTGTCGCTGTCGCTGGCGAATCGATGCTCAAAAAAACAAGCCCGCCGCAGGGTTTTCTCTTGCGGCGGGCTTTTTTATTCGAGTGTTTTCGTGCTGCGGGTTTGTGGGTCCCCTGCTGTTTGCCATCCGGCTTTACGGTGCCATCGTTCAACTCGGCGAGCGTTTCATGATCATGGGAATGTGCGATCGGTAGGTATCATCCGCATGCGATTTGTCGATGGCGGAATTTTCGAATCACGATCAGGTTTCTGTGGTTGAACGAAAGGTCACTAATCGGACGATTGTCTTTCGCCACAGCGGGAATCGATTGGCCATTCTCGCGTTGCGGTCATTCTGCGGACGGTATCTAACCCGAGAAATCCTTCTCAACCGTCTGGTCACGCGGTTGGGAAACCACCAGGGTAGAAACCCGCCAAAACGGAACGACAAATCCCGGAAATCGGCAAGAAATTTGGGTTCAACGACAAACCGAGTGCGCGGTTGGGAAAATTCAGTTTTCAGTTTTCAGTTTTCAGTTTTCAGTTTTCAGTTTTCAGTTTTCAGTTTTCAGTTTTCAGTTTTCAGGGTGCAGGGTGCAGGGTGCAGGGTGCAGAATCTTGAAATCTCTTCCTATTCGTGCGATTCGTTTTATTCGTGGTTCACAATCTTCGCATTTTTTGACAAGGATGTGATTCACGAATCAAATGCCGTATTCCACAGATTGGCCTGAACGCTGCTGTGAGAAGCGGATTACGAAGCCGGTCGAGACCGAGCAGTCCGATCCTCATGGACGTCAAAGGAAACGGATCAAGGACCGAAGTCGTCCTGTTTGCTGCTCGTCCTGTTTGCTACAAAGTCAAGGATTTGTACCTCGCGCACTGGGTTTGTGGTTGAACCGAAATTTGGCGAATTCGCTCGAAATCTCCGCACCGCAAAGCAATTCGCTTGACGGACGAGCCAATCTGAGAAATGGGAATTTACGTTTCTTCATCATTAAAAAAAAGCAAAATCTCAATATTCATGTTGCGAGCCCCTTACTAAAACCGATTACTCCCTATGTGAGGGTTGGGGGTGCAATGAGGGGGATTCGCTTTGCTCACAGTTTGCGTCAGCTTCGCCGACGTGCCGATCAATGCGATTCCGCGATTTCGAGTCTGATGGAGATCGTTTTTCGAAACATGGCCTACCGCAGCGTCACACGCGAAATGTCTAGTCAACGCGAGAAGCGGCTACGCTCGTTCCCGATGCGTAGTTTGGATTGTTTCCAGCCAATGTGATTGTTCACACCCTGAAAGGGAAGTTATGAAGAAATTGTTGTCTGTATTGTCCGTATTCGCAGTCACGGCGATCGCCGCCGGTGCCGCATTTGCTGGGTCGATTAACACGCCCGCAGGACTCAATCCTGGTGACAGTTTTCGTCTTGTCTTCGTGACATCTACCCAAACGGCAGCAACCAGCAATGATCTCGCGACGTATGATAATTTCGTATCAACTAATGCGGCTGGCACGACGTACAATGGGAACCAGATCACTTGGCAAGCGATAGTGTCCAATACCACTATCAACGCCAGGGACCATATCGGACTGCAGAGCACCTCACTTACCCCCATTTATACGGTCAGTGGAACGCTAGTATCGACCGGCAATCTATGGTCAGGCGCGTTATTAAATCCCATAAACAAGGGGGTTCAATGGCCATATCAATACCACGGATCAGTCTGGTCAGGAACACTCTCGGACGGGACCTCAAGCATCGGTAGCGAAATGGGAACAGCGTATCCAAACTACGCATTAACCGGCACCTCATCTAGCGCCAGCTCCTCCTGGATTGCATTTGGACCGCCTATTACAACCGAGGTGCCCCATTTGTACGGCATTAGCAGCATATTAACAGTTCCCTCTGCCGTTCCCGAACCTTCAACGGCGATGTTAGCGGGTCTGGGTGGACTTGCGGCTTTGGTGTATTCGTTCAAGCGCAAGCGGAACTCATGTCGGCGGTAATGGCCAGTGGGGTGTTGCGAGTTCAGCCACTCGCTGTGAGATCGCTTCCATGGCACGGTCAACAAATTGCCCACCATCCCACATCAGTCCGCTTTTTGCCCTACTGTACCAGCGTTTGAGGTACGCCCCAATGCGGATCAGGTCCGCACCTTGCTCATCAAGCCGCATCAAGCCGCATCAAGCCGGGAGACACGTTCGACGCAATGTTCAATCGCCCGCGGGGCCATTTCCAGCCCCGCGGGTTTCATCACAGATCCCAGAAAATCAAATCCCCGTTCGCTTCGCCCGATGCTCGATTCGCCCGATAAATGTCTTTTCGGGATGTTGCTCAACCTTCAACTGGGCGAGCGTTTCATTGACGATCCGGACCGCCGCACGCAGCTTCCAGCGGGTCGGTGCTAACCCGCAGCTCGGGGTCTGGCTCATTTTTTCCGTGACCAAGTGAAGATCCGCCAAATCGCTCAAACCATTCACTCGTCGTTTTGCCGGGAAAATTGTGTCTGTCCCCCTAACTTCGATCCGGACCGCCGCACGCAGCTTCCAGCGGGTCGGTGCTAAAATCACCCAATCATCCATGAATCGCGCGTAGATCAGGCCCGTGGCTTCGATCCGTTCGTCCAGCCTCTTCAGGTAAAGCGCACCCATCAGCGGTGAAAGCGGGCAGCGGTGAAAGCGGGCACCCGAGCGAAATCCCCCGTTCTACGTCCTCAAACAACCCTCCCTCGTAAATCGGATGCTGAACGTACTGCGTCAGCAGGTCGAGCACGCTGGAATCGGCAACGTGCTCGGCCAGGATTCCGATCAGGATTTCATGATCAATGCTGGCGTGGTAACTCTTGACATCCGTCCGAAAACAAACGAATTCGCCATTCGAGTTGCCGCGATGTATCGGACGGCCCCCTTGGAACCACCGCGCCCTTGCAGGTGATAACACTTCATCGAATTTTTCACGACCCTCTGCGAGCGCGAACTGACGGACAACCCGTAGCAAAAACACCCAGCCGAACGACGTTCATGCCATGCGATCATCATAGACAGATTCTTAACCGAATCCCATCGCGATTGCATGCATGACATTTCCTGCAGAACAGGATTGCATCCATTGTCATCTGATATTTTTTACGGGGCAGATATTTTCCAGAGGTGTTGATCGCTTCGGACGTAAATCGCCCCATTCGAAATCGCAGGAGTACACATAAAGACTTCGTCAGCCAGATTTCCCGTCGACACCAGCTCACCCGCCTCATCCCCCAGCTTGACGCAATGGCCTTCCCCTTTTTCATTGAAGACAAACAAGTGGCCACCTGCTGCCACGGGCGAACCACTGAACGGCCCCGCGACTCGCAGCTGCCATTTGATCTCGCCCGTCTTCAAATCAGCAGACAACAAGACCCCGGCGTTGTTGATCGAATAGAGCCGGCCTTGGTATACCAGCGGACTTCCCGTTCCTGGACCGAGCTTTCCACCACGCCAGATTTGTTCGAGACTGGCACTATCCGTTGGCGGCTTCAGTGCCGTGATTCCGTTGGAGACGGCGTAAAGAATTCCATCTGAAACAACGGAAGAGGGAATCGTCGAGGCTCCGTCGGTGTACTTCCAGACCACATCTCCCGTCAATGGCCTGATCGCAGCGATCCCTTCGGACGACTGCAGCAGCGCCAGATCTTCGGTTCCGCCAAAACGCTTGGGCCAGATCGTGGCCGAGGTCCAGTTGGCTTTCTTGGGTCGAGCCGACGTCCAGCGCGAGACCCCGGTCGCCACGTCAATCCCCGTGGCCAATGATTCACTGTCATTTTCGACTTGTGCGATCAGGGTCGTCCCCACCACAATCGGGGACGAGGCCATTCCCAGACTATTCGAGGCATTCGGGTGATCATACGTCAAACCACGGAACCACTGCAGGTTGCCATCGAGATCCAGACAGACCACGTCATTACTGGAAAACAGGGCGAAGATTCGTTGACCATCACTGGCTGGCGTTGAGGCAGCCACGGACGACTTGGGGTAGTGCGATGTTCGACCTGTCGCCGAGAACTGCCGTTCCCAAAGCTTGGCCCCATCTTTGACGGCAAAACAGAGGACATGCAGTCGGTCCTGTCGAAACCCGCTGGAACAACTGACAAACACGCGATCCTGAACCACAATCGGCGACGAGAGCCCCCGACCGGGAAGAGCGATCTTCCAGCCGAGATTTTCCGTGGTGGACCATTGTGTCGGAGGCAGAATATCATCGCCCAGTCCATTCGATTCGCTGCCGCGAAACTGCCGCCAGTCTCCCCCCTGTGCACAACAAATCCAGCCCAGACAAAGACCGATAACAAACAATTTTCGCATGAACGGTTTCCCCCTGGAATCAGATTGCGACCACACCCGGCCTGCGAAACCGGGCTCTCAAAACAGTGGCGAGGTGAACTCTACGAATATGTTGGCAGCAATCCCCGTGGAACTCAATCCTACCCTGCCATCCCCTCAGGGTTTGAGCACAGAAAAGCGAACCCGTGTCACGCCGTGGCGCGCTGCGGTCAGCAATAGGGGCTCAACCTTCGAGTAGCTGACACTCCGATCCGCCCGAATCCGCAGTTCCGTCGCAGCGGCACCATGTTGATCGATCAGACGCAGCAATTGTTGCTCGAAATCCGTCGCCGTTGTGATGGTCATTCCTGACATCAAGTCGCCCCCGGGCATGACCGTGATCACCAACCGACGGGGAGAATCCTCGTCATCTTTTCCTTGTGAAGCGAAAGGGAGGTCGATCTGCTCGAGATTTTCGTTACGAATAAAATGACTGGCAACCAGGAAAAAGATAATCAGGAGAAACACCACGTCGATCAGTGGCGTGATATTAAAGGCAAATCCGCGATCCTGACTTCGAGTCGGGATTTTCATCCACGTATCTCCCGCCGGACGACGGGGGCGACGGGAGGAATCCCAGCTTCAGCAGTCTGCGCCTGGCGACGCTCATCACGTCGTTTCAGAGACATCGACCGCTTGAAATCCGCAAAGACCTGTTCCGCAGTGAGTGCCGTCTGAGCGACCAGTTCGTCAATCCGGTTACGGAAAAAACCAAACGCAGCGATCGCCGGAATGGCAACAATCAGTCCGAACAAGGTGGTCACCAGTGCCTTATAGATCCCTGGAGCCAGTTCGCTCACCTGAGGATTGGCTTTCCGCTCGAACTCCATGAACGCCAGAATCATTCCCCAGACCGTCCCCATCAGTCCCAGCATCGGGGCGATCGTACTGATCATCGAGAGATATTCGATTTTGCGCATCAGGCGTGCGGCCTGCTGTGCGGCAGCGTCTTCCATGGCTTTTTCGACTGCAGCATAGCCAAGTTCCAGCTCTTTGATCCCCGCAGCAAGCAGATAGCCGAGAAAACTCGAACTGGCGATACAACGTTCTTCTGCCAGCTTCAGCTGCCCCTGCTGGACCAGCCGCGGAATCTCGTCAGCCAGCCCCTGGGGCATCAGCGTTTGTCGACGAATCGTGAGCATGTGCTCAAAAATTAACGCCAGCATCACCAGGCTCAGTGCGACAATGATGTATCCAATGGCCCCCCCATCGACGAACATCTGTCGGATATCAATTGTCGGTGCGGCGGACCTGACCGGTGCCGCGCCAGCATCCTGGGCCTGAAGGGGGATTGCCGTGATCAGCAAGATCAGCAGCGTTGCTGCGAACTTCGGTTTTCTCATCTCGCGGTCGCCTCCTGACACAAAGCCACAAACCCCACGCCGGTCGTCAAAACGGCGGTCGTCAAGTTTCGCCGGGTGATCCCGTCGCGAGATGTTAGAGGCGAAGCGAGAATCGGGAAAGAGGGGTTCAAAAAGAGCACCGTCCGCTCAGAGACTCCGTCGACTCAGAACCACATTCCCGTTGATCAGTGGCGAATACGCTGGTTGTTCTGATCAAACTCGCCCATAATGCAATGTGTTCTTGTTTTCATCCGGAGACGATTGTGCAGAGTTGGCCGCTTGAGTTATGCGTAATCTTTTTGTTGGCGCTGTTAAATGGCTTTTTTGCCGCCGCAGAGATTGCGATTCTGACCGCACGACGGGGACGGCTTGAACAACTGGCGGAAAACGGCGATGCCGCTGCGAAGGTGGCCCTGAGTCTGGCCAAAGACACGGATCGATTCCTTCCGACCGTTCAGGTCGGAATCACGCTGGTGGGAACCATCGCTTCTGCGTTTGCAGGGGCTCATCTGAAGGAACCGCTCGAAGCACTGCTCGTCAGCCTCAATTTTTCCTGGATCACGGAACAGAGTTCGGGACTGGCTTTTTCTTTGGTTGTTTGTGGGGTTGCCTATTTGCAATTGATCGTGGGCGAACTGGTGCCAAAACGGATTGCGTTTCAGAATGCCGAGCACCTGGCGCGCTTCGTCGCTTATCCCATGCTGATTTTGCAGCGTGCCTCACAGCCCGCCATCTGGGTGCTCAAGGCCACAACGCGTTTGGTACTGACGATTCTCGGTCAGCGTGCGGACCAGACCGCGACCGTCTCGGTCGAGGATATTCAACATTTGATTGATGCAGGGACCAAAGCAGGACTGCTGGAAGAATCTGAACAAAAGGTCGCCAAGGAAGCATTGCGTTTAGGGGATCGCACGGTCGCAGAAATTCTGCGACCTCGCATCGATATTGACGCGTTAGACCTCGAAACTCCGGCGACGGAAGTGGTCGGTGCCTTGGCGATGTCGGGGTTTTCCCGGATCCCGGTTTACGAGGGGACCATCGACCACATCGTCGGGTTTATCTACTTAAAGGACGTGTTCCTGCAACAGCATCTCAATCGACCGATTGAACTGAGACGCATGATTCGTCCGCCGCTGTTTATTCCCAAATCGATTACGATCACCCGATTACTGGAACTGTTTCGCGAACATAAGACGCAACTGGCCATCGTGCTCGACGAATATGGTGGTACCCAGGGGATGGTGACGCTGGAAGACGTGCTGGAAATGCTGGTTGGGGATATTCATGATGAACTTCGTCATCGCCAGGATGAGCACCGTCATCGCCAGGATGGTGAAGCTCAGGTCCCCAACATCGTTCGCCGCGAAAACGGAAGTCTTTCCGTGGCGGGATCCTGTAACTTGCATGAACTGGAATCGAAACTGGATATTTCTCGCTGGACAGAGCCCGTCCCCAGAGGGGTCGGTACGGTTTCAGGTCTGATGCTGTCGCTGTTGAAACGCCCACCGCAAATCGGGGATGTGATGCGATGGAATGATTTGAGACTGGAAATCGTCGATATGGACGACTCGAAAATTGATCGCCTGCTGATCCATCAACAGAGCGACCGGAGTGAAACGGCACCGGAAACCAAGGCTGACGACTAGCAGGACTTCGTGCAGTTCTTTCCGTGGGAAATTCAGAAAATCCCCAAAGACCCTGCCGACCGGAAAATGGTTGCGGGGTGACCATCGCACCCCACAACACGGTCACAATCGGTCGAACACTGGTTTCATGTCGCCTGTTGTGTTATTTCTTTTCCAAACCGTTGGTGAAATGTCGCCCGATTTCACCGTTCGCCTCCTGTTGAAAGAATCTTAAGAATGGAACCATTGGTCGTCAGTTTGCAAACGCTCCTTGCCGCCGGCTGGGACGTGGTGATCAATTTGCTGGCAGTGCTGATCCCCTGGACCCCGTTAGTTGCCTGGGTCGCATTCTGGCTGCTGGCGGTGAACTGGGAAAAGCTGTATCCGGTCATGGCGAAGGGGGCGGTCATCGGCGTCCTGCTGATTGGCGTCGTCATGGTGCTGATTTGGGGATTGATTGCTCCGCCTGCCGAGGGAGTTCACCATTTATTTGGCCTGCGTCCTTCGAATTTCGTCGGCAAGGCGATCTATGTGACGATGCTGCTGACAATCATGGCATTGTGTGGTTCGGTGCAACTCTCTGGAGCCTGTGGATCTCTTTGTCGTTTTCCTGAGGAACCAGATGACGAAGAGGGACACCACGGACATGGGGATCATCACCACGACGCGAGTCATGGGCATGATGAGCATGGGCATGATGATCACCAGGACGCACATTGAGCATTTTCCAACACCAACAAAAATCGGTGTGAAGCACCATCAAGAATGGGTGTGATTTGTTCCATTTTCGATTTTTGCATACCAATGATTCTTGTACTCATGAAAAGCAGGGCGTGATGCCGCGAGTTCCGCTGGAAAACCGCTCTGCGAAAGAAGATGCCAGGCGGTCGAGATTCCGATTGATGTCAATTCCCTTCGTTTTGCCGTGACAGGCCAGTGATGCGGCCACGATTGTCGCTGTGAGAGTAAAACCATGTTTGCAAAGCTCGGCGAGTTCGTCGTCCGTGCGTGGCCTGCGGTGCTGATCGCATGGCTAACGGCACTCGCTTGCGCACTGCTGGCTGCCCCCAGCCTGGAGCGTGTCGCCCAGACGGAGGAATTTGCGTTTCTGCCGAAAGAGAGTTCGAGTCACTTGGCGGAAAGCTTGTTTCGGACTGCATTTCCTGAAAGTTACACGCCGAGCCGGATCGTGATTATCGCCAGTCGGCCAGGGGGACTCACGAAAGACGACCTGGAGTTTCTTGACGATAGCGCGGATGAAGAGGACGAAGTTCCGCATGATCATCCGCAGCGACAATTTGAACTGCGTGAACAACTGGTCAAAATCATGCAGGATGAGGCCCAGAATCAAAAAAACGAATCGCCCATTATTTCTCGAATTCGGACCTTTCGAGATCAGCATGCCGGCTCGCTGCTGGAAAGTCGCGATGCTGAAGCACGATTGATTCTTGTCGAATTAACGACCGAATTCATGGACAGTCGCAACCGTGGTCCTGTTGGCAAGATCGAGAAGTTGTTGGCGGGCGAAGAGTTTTCCAAAAACATTCCTCAGGGATTGTCGATTTCCCTGAGCGGCGAGGCGACTGTCGGACGGGATATGATTGACGCCGCACGCGACAGCGCTAAATCGACGGAACTGTTAACGGTGCTGTTAGTCCTGGTTTTGCTCGGCGCGATTTATCGCTCGCCAGCACTGGCGATTATTCCCTTGGTCACCGTGATCATTGCGGTCAAACTGTCGATGTCATTGTTAATTCTGTTTGCCACACAAAAATGGGTGGTGTTGTTCCAGGGAATCGAAACGTACGTAGCAGTGCTGATGTATGGTGCTGGAGTCGATTATTGCCTGTTTCTGATCGCCCGTTACAAAGAAGAAATCGACGCCGGAGTCAGCTACGACGAAGCGGTCTCGAACAGCGTTGCCAAAGTGGGTGCGGCGATTGCCGCGAGTGCTGGAACCGTGATTTGCGGCATCGGTATGATGTACTTTGCCGAATTTGGCAAATTTCATGACGCCGGGATCGCAATTGCCTTTGGATTGACCATCGTCCTGATTGCCTCGTTAACCTTTACTCCCGCCCTACTGCGATTGACGGGCAAGTGGGCCTTCTGGCCACAACTGAGGACCGAGCGGGTCAGTGGTGGGTGGGTCTCGACATCCTCGTTATGGTCCCGGCTGAGCGAAATTCACTGGCTGCAAAATACGTGGGAAATCGTCGGTCGTGCCCTCCTCAAGAATCCGATGGCGATTTGGCTCACCAGCATGCTGCTCATGCTCCCGTTTGCCCTCGTCGGCGTGTTGTTTTACACCCACCTCAGTTATGGCCTGTTATCCGACCTCAGCAGAAATTCCCCCAGTGTCCAGGGAACTCGTGCCGTCCGACAGCATTTCCCTGCGGGAGCAACCGGTTCGATCGCGGTGCTCTTACGAAATGATCAGGTTGATTTTTCTGATGAAGCGACCGGGCTCGCCTGGCTTGATCAATTAACCGATAACCTGTTTCAACAGAAAAAAACGCTTCAACTGGCTGACATTCGCAGTGTGGCTCGCCCCTTGGGGGGTGAGGAAAAACTGCTGGAACTTCCCGCCGGGGCAAAACGTCGTGTCGCGATCCAGAAATCGCTGCAATATTATGTCGCGGAAAACGAGCTGGCGAATCACGTGACGCGGCTGGAAATGACTGCCGAACTGGATCCCTTTTCACGCGATAGCATCGATCACCTTACGCGACTTGAAGCGGAAATTCGAAATTTACTCCCCCAGGAACTTCAGGCGAGTACCTCGATTTTGACCTCGGGGTCGACGGCGAGTATTCGCGATCTCAAGGCGGTGACGGATCGGGATCAAATCCGAATTGATTTGCTGGTCGTCGCGGGCGTCTTTGCCATTCTGTTGATTCTCTTGCGACGCTTTGCCCTGTGTACCTATCTGATCTTAACGGTCTTGTTCAGCTACCTTGTCGCCTTAGGTGCCACCTATTCGTTTTTCTGGTTAACGGACCCGCATTTCGCCGGACTGGACTGGAAAGTCCCCATGTTTCTGTTCACCATTTTGATCGCTGTTGGCGAAGACTATAATATCTTCTTGATGACCCGCATCGATGAAGAACAGCAAAAACATGGCCCCATCAAAGGGGTGATTGAAGC
Organism: Schlesneria paludicola DSM 18645; assembly: GCA_945869955.1. GTDB lineage: Bacteria > Planctomycetota > Planctomycetia > Planctomycetales > Planctomycetaceae > Schlesneria > Schlesneria paludicola_B. The sequence continues at coordinate 10,645 of CAMBQP010000030.1, read as the reverse complement.
ACTTTCCAAAACGGGTCGGATCATTTCCAGTTGTGGAATCATCATGGCGGGGACATTTGCCTCGCTCTGCGCAGGTTCACTGAAGGGGATGATTCAGCTCGGCTTTGCCCTCGCTTTTGGCGTGCTGCTTGATACGTTTGTCGTCAGACCCATACTGGTTCCGGCCTACCTGGTGCTCCTCCATAGCGGACGCTTTGGCAAACTGGGGACCTGGCTCGGTGGCCCTGCACTTGAGCCCCAGCCATCCTCCAATTCCACCACCCCGGTTTGAGAGTTTCCCTGAATGTCCACGGACAGACACATTTCCCGCCGACAAAAACTCCTGCAGGCCCTCCGCAAAGCGCAGGTCCCCGCACTGCTTGTCACCAACCCCAAAAACGTCACGTATCTCACTGGCTTTACGGGAGATGATTCCTCACTGCTGATTGGCCCGGAAATTCTGCAACTGTTCAGCGACACCCGATTCGAGACCCAGCTGCAAACCGAATGTCCGACGATTCCGGTCGAAATCCGCAACGCAAAACTGAACATGTCAGAGCTTTTGGGACGGGAACTTCCCAAATTCTCGTTGGCTGGGATTGGAATTGAATCGACATCGATGACGGTGGAACTTTTCAATCGTCTGACGGAAAAACTGAGTCCGATCCCCTTAATTCCTCAATCCGGCGTGATTGAAGAACTCCGTCAAATCAAGGATGCCGAGGAAATTGACGAATTGCGACTGGCCGTGCAGCAGGCAGAAAAAGGCTATCGCCTGATGAAGTCGCTGTTGATGCCGGAAATGACTGAGCGACAAGCGGCACACGAGCTGGAACATGGGATGCGGAGGTTCGGCGCGTTGAAGGCGGCATTCGAACCGATCATCGCCGTTGGCGACCATGCCGCCCTGCCCCATTATCGGGCGGGATTACGAAGGTTTCAGGAGTCTCCGTTTGCACTCTGTGACTGGGGTGCGATCAGCCCCCGGGGGTATCACTCGGACTTGACGAGAGTTTGGGGCACCGGTAAAGTCGCGCCCAAACTCCTCCGGATATATGGAGTTGTGTTGAAAGCACAGCAAGCAGCGATCGCAGCAATCCGGCCCGGAGTCAGTTGCCAAAGCGTGGATAGTGTGGCAAGAACGGTGATTGACCAAGCAGGTTACGCAAAATATTTTGGACATGGTTTAGGACACGGCATCGGCCTCGATATTCACGAGGGTCCACGACTGAGTCCGATTTCCAGCGAAGAATTGAAGCCCGGCATGGTAGTCACGGTTGAGCCGGGAATCTATCTTCCGGGTATTGGTGGTGTGCGAATTGAAGATGATATATTAATCACCCGAGACGGCTGTGAGGTTTTGACCTCTGTCTCGCGTGAGTTGGAGGCCTGATCTCGTGAAACGGGCGACACAAACGCACGGGACTCCCCCGAACCCAACGAAAAGGAAACGTATGGCCGAAGCACCATCCACTGGTGATGCTCCATTTGATCTCGATAAATTGCAACAGCTGATCGAGATGATGGAAAAACACGGATTAAGCGAAGTCCATTTGCGACGCGGCGACGAACAATGGCGACTGCGACGCGGTGCGAAAGAGGTGCTCCAGGCAGTTCCTCAGCAGCCCACGTATTTTGCACCCGCTCCGGTGCAGGCTCCCGCTGCCGCCACATTACCCGCTGCTGCGGCTCCCGCTGCTGACCCCCAGCCTGGGGGACTGACAATCAAGAGTCCAACAATCGGCACATTTTACGCGACCCCCGCACCAAACGATCCTCCGTTTGTTTCCGTTGGATCAGTGGTTACGCCAGAAACAATCGTTTGCACGATTGAACAAATGAAAGTCTTCAATCAAATTCAAGCGGGAGTCAGTGGTACGATCACGGCAATCCTGGTGAAAAGCGGTGACGCGGTCGAGTTCGATACGCCTTTGTTCCGCTATAAGAATTGATTGGCCAGTGTGACGATTGAAAGGGATTGATTCCTCGAATTGATGAAGTTCGGTGAAGAATCGTCAACAATTCCAAATTCATCCAGCATGCTTCCACATGAGGGATCATTTTCGTCTTCGAACACAGAATTGTTCCGTCTTATGTTCCAACGTATCCTGGTTGCGAATCGTGGTGAGATTGCTTTGAGGATCTTCCGAGCCTGTCGAGAGATGGGTATCGAAACGGTTGCTGTCTGTAGTGCAGCAGACCGTGGGGCCGACTATTTGAAAGCGGCTGACGAGACGATCTGTATTGGCCCGGCGGCGGCCAATCAAAGCTATCTGGTGATCAAGAATATCATCGCTGCAGCCGAAATCGGCAATGTACAGGCGATTCACCCTGGCTATGGATTTCTCTCGGAAAACGAGCATTTTGCCGAAGTCTGTCGCGAATGCAAAATCGAATTCATCGGCCCGTCGGTCGATGCCATGTCCAAACTGGGTGACAAAGTCACCGCCAAGGAAATGGCCCAACAAGCCCAAGTCAACCTGGTTCCCGGCAGCAATGGCCTGATCACCAGCGAAGTCGAGGCCCTGGTCATCGCCGAGAAAATTGGCTACCCGATTCTGATCAAAGCGACCGCCGGTGGGGGTGGTAAGGGGATGCGCGTTGCCCGGAACGACATTTCGCTGAAAGCGGGTCTGAAGTCGGCAGCGATGGAAGCCGAAAAGGCATTCAACAACGCGGGTGTCTATCTCGAAAAATACATTGAAAATCCCCGTCACGTCGAAGTACAGATCATCGCTGACCTGCACGGCGAAGTCGTTCACCTTTGGGAACGGGATTGTTCCTCACAGCGGCGGCACCAGAAATTAATCGAGGAATCACCGGCACCGAACCTTCCGCAATCGGTCCGCGAGGATATCTGTAAGGCCGCAGTTCGATTGATTCAACTGGCCAAATACACGAATGCCGGAACCGTGGAATTCATTGTCGATAAGAACAATCAGTTCTATTTCATTGAAGTGAATGCCCGAATTCAGGTGGAACACCCCGTGACCGAAATGGTGACGGGGATTGACCTGATTCAGCAACAGATCAAAGTGGCGGCAGGCCAACCACTTCCTTGGAAGCAACGAGCCATCCCCTGTCATGGTTCCGCGATTGAAGTCCGTATCAACGCGGAAGATCCCGACAACGACTTTCGGCCATCACCGGGGAAAATCACAAAGTTACGAGTCCCTGGGGGACACGGGGTCCGCTGGGACTCGCACATCCATGAAGGCTATGTCGTCGGCCCCTATTACGATTCCATGATTGGAAAACTGATCGTCCACAAACCGACACGCCCCGAGGCCATCGCCTGTATGAAACGGGCGTTGGATGAATTCGTGATCGAAGGAATCAAAACGACGATTCCGCTACTCAAACGAATCTTGAATCACACCGCCTTCGTGGAAGGCAAGATGGACACCACGTTCATCGAACAGAAGCTGCTCGCGAAATCCTGATTCGAGTCGGGCCTGCAAACGGTGGTCTAGTCAAACCACACTTCGGTTCTGCAGTCCCCTCATTCTCATTCTTGACAAATTAATTTGATGGAAGGTCGATGTTATGAAAGTAGGACTGCTAACAGGCGGGGGCGACTGCCCAGGCCTCAACCCGGTGATTCGAGGCGTTGTTCGCTCGATCCATAATGCGGGGGGTGAGTGCCTCGGTTTCATCAATGGCTGGAAGGGTGCCATCAACGGGGTCACCATGCCGCTGACGATCGAGAACACCGATGATATCATCGGAAAAGGGGGAACCATTCTGGGCTCATCCCGAACCAATCCCTACAAGGAAAAGGATCGCGATGTCCCCAAGTTGCTGGAAACCTACAAGCGACTGGGACTCGACGCTCTGGTGGCCATCGGCGGGGATGATACTCTCGGCGTTGCGAGTAAATTATACGCAGACTACAAGCTCAATACGATCGGCTGCCCGAAGACCATCGATAACGATCTGAGCTGCACCGATGTGACATTTGGATTCGACACCGCGATCAACATCGCGATGGAAGCGGTCGAGCGAGTCCGCACGACGGTCGAATCGCATCGCAGGATTGGCGTTGTGGAAACCATGGGGCGTCATGCGGGTTGGATTGCCTGCGAAGTCGCCATGGCAGTCGGCGCTGACTATGTCCTTTTGCCAGAAATTCCCGTGAACATTGACGACATGTGCAAGATGCTGCTGAAACGTCGCGAGGGGGGTAAGCAATGGGGAATGGTGATCGTCAGCGAAGGGGCAAAATTAATCGGCGGGACGGATGTCGTCACTCGTAATGCCACCCTCGATGCGTTTGGCCATGAACAGCTCGGTGGTATCGGCCAACTGGTCGCACAACTGATCCAGGAAAAGACTGGGATCGAAACTCGCGAAGTGGTGCTCGGCCATATTCAACGTGGGGGTTCCCCCACCGCTTTCGATCGGATTTTAGGAACACGACTGGGACTCGGTGCCGGTCGTCTCGTTCAGGAAAAGAAGTTTGGCCGAATGGTCGCTCTGGCCGGAACGAAAATCATTGATGTCGCGATTGCGGATGCCGTGGGACAAATGAAGCAAGTCAGTCCCGACTGGATTCAAGATGTTTATGAATTCAGCAAGTAACCCTTCGTGATCGGATCAGCCGAGGCATCGGAACGCTGCGTTGAATCGGGCTGAATGGATGATGGTGATGAGGGTTCTCATCACCATCATTCATGCGGCATTCATCTAACACCGATCTCTGCTTCACGTTTCCCGAATTTCGCCATAAACATGCTGGGCTCCGGAAAGTACGACGCAGCCATCACAGGACTCGAGTAATCGCGTTGCATCCTGAACGTGGTCCAGGGGGGTCATAAACGCCCCTTCGACGACAGAACTGTCGAGACGACTGAGCAGGTAAATCGAAGCCCAGTCGGCGGCATTGGCAATTTGTGAAGCGGCCAGTACATCCGGAGGGACCATTCTCCGCAAGGGCTGTAACGCCGATTTCGCAGACCGGCAACCACGGATGATATCGATTCCAGGTCCCTGCGGAGCGGCCAGATCCGACAGAACAATGATTCGCCCACCCTGTACGATGAGGTTACGTGCCGCTTCGACTGCAGCGCCCAGGTCCCCCCAAGAAGTTTCAGCACCACTCTGGGGAATCGCGACCAACGCCGTCTCGCCTCGCTGATCCAGGGAAACCCGCCAGTTGTCATCCAGCAGTCCCCGCCCCTGCTCTGCGACCCGATCCGTATTTCCCATCAAAACCTTCGCCATCCCTGCATGACTGCGTGAGGGAAGAACTTGAATGGCAAACTGGATCCCCAGCAACCAGGCGATCTCATGAACCAACTGGCGCAAGGGTCGCTCGTTGTCTGGCCCTAGCTCTTGATGGCCTTGCCCAAGAGCTTTCACGAAGGCATCAGGCGTTGAGAGCCCCGGATAAAATGCACTCGTCAGCTCTCGACGTCCCAGCATCGCGTCGTACCCGAAACGACTGATCGGCAAAACAAAATCCGCGTCGAGAACATCCCGCGACAAATACAAACGCTCACCCGCGGCACTCGATGCCAGGTACCCTGTCCCATCCGTCAATGTGGGATCATGAATTTTCCAAGAGACCTTTTCGCGGACATCCGCAGGCAATAAACGGCGTGGATCCTCCAGCTTCGGCTCTGTCATGGATGCTGGTTGTAAAATCAGCAGATTTTCCGGATCAACACCCGCAGCGGCAGAGGCCCAGCAGACCCCCCGGATGATTTCGGCGGCTGAGGGAATATTTCGATCCAGCACGACAACCACCCGATCACCGGGAACCATCGCCAGTTCGAGCGAAGGAAATTCCAACGGCTGCTGAATCCCTTCATTGACGGCCACCGAGGGATCCGCATGGGGGTCGGGACCGCGATGAAAATGCAACAGACTTTCACCGGGGAAATCCCGTTGCCAATGCCCTGAAGATCCGTATTCCAGCGAGATCAACGTCATGATTCAGCACTTTTGTCGTCTGCAATCGTGGCAGCTCGATTCCTTCTTTAACAACGGAGAACGGCCATAACAACGGCAGAACGGCAACTCGTCCCCATGGGATCGAACACTCACGACGAATCAGTTCGATTCTTGACGTTGAACCAGTCCCAGGCCAATCAACTTATCACGACACTCGTCCCGCTCGCGACATCGTTCCAGCGGTTTCCAGGTCGGGTCCTGCGCCGCCAGAAAGTCAGCTTCATTGTAGGGGGGTGCTGTCCGGGAAATCGCCGCATTGGCCGTCAAACGCTGAATCAGCCCGATCTCGAGCCGACTGAGCGCCGATCCCCCCAGCCGATAATCCTCGAACGCCTCCCAGACCACGGGAAAGAGCGGCTGAATGATCTCACGTCCGATCGCCGTTGCATACAAACGAATTTCTTCTTGTGCGTGCGAATCCATTCGCAAAGCCAGGAAATGCAACAGATTGTGCAGATCGACCTTCCAGTAGGCTTCCGTATAAGTGGCCAGTGGCAGATCTTTGCGGGCTTGCTCGCGAGCCACTCCCGCTTCGAGTCGTGCGTCATAGACCCTGCGAGCATGTTCCTGCAACAAACGTTCATCATCGGTCAGTTGTTGTCCAACGCCGACCGGCAACGGTAAGTCACTCCCCTGCCGATTCTGCGAGGCCTGCGTTCGCCAGGCATCCGGCAAAGTCGTCTGAGCCGAATCGATGGCTTCCGAATATCGCGTGCTGTACTCGTTAACGTTTGCCGTGCGGTGGCGAATCCACTGTCGCCAGCAATCCATGGGAACCCGCACAAGAATCTTGATTTCGGCCATCTCGAACGGAGTCGTGTGTCGATGCCTGAGCAAATAACGAATCAGTGACCGGTCGTCTGAAACTCGCTTGGTTCCGGCTCCATAACTGACCCTGGCCGCCTGCACGACGGCGGCGTCGTCACCCATCACGTCGACCAGACAGACGAATCCATCATTCAAAACCGGAAACTTTTTCCATCGCAATTGCTCAAGCAATGATGACGTCTCGGACATACGGAACGACCTCGCAACAAAATCTGGCGAGATGATCAAGTGGCTCTGCCAGACACGGATAACAATTTCTTTAAACCAGCAGCGGTGGCAACAAAGCCAGGGCGAGCACACGTTCACAGGGCTTTTACGGAATGAATCGCTGATGCATGGCTGAAAACCGAAGTTCATTCGCCACCATCCATTTCCGCGAATAGTGCCGGTAACTGTAGGCGATCATTCCGCGAACTTCCACTGACTCTACAGGGAAACCGGTCCGAATCCACGCCAAGTCCTCTACTCAACTTCGCGTAATTCCCCAATTCCGTCTCTTTCTGATCTTGCGACTTGGTCAATTCCGTTTGACGTTCGCCTGAGGCGTGTTAAACTCGTTGTGGTGGATTGCAACGCCGACGTTGCGCCGGATGCAAGTTTCTCTTTTTGTTTCATTTCTTAATGGATTTTTGATGCCCTCCGTGACCATAAAAGTTTTGGACGGGATGGAACAGGGGCGAGTTTACTCTCACCTGCCGCTACCCGTTACTGTCGGGCGCGAAGAAGATAACAGTATTCAATTGAACGATGATCGGATCAGCCGGTTTCACATCAAGCTGCAAAACGACTCAGGACGCGTGATCTTAACCGACCTGGGAAGCACCAACGGAACGCGAGTGAATGGGCATCCGGTGCAGATGAAAGTCATGAAGGCGGGTGATGTCATTTCTGTTGGCCGCTGTTCGTTATGGCTTACCGAACAAACCGCGTCCGAACCAGTCACAGAAGATCGCCACGACCCCTTTCGTACCAAATGTATTGAAGAGTATCACGCAGAACAACAATTCGACCTGCCGTTAAACGATTCCGATCTGGCCTTTATCGCCGGCGCTGACCATTCCGCCGAGGGACCAAAACTCTTTCCAAACGGTCGTCCCGAGTTGCCCGAAAAACTGAATGCGCTTCAACGCGTGCAACTCTCTGACCTGATGGCATTCCTGCACGAACGAATTGGCTCCGTGGTGAAGCAAGCTGTCGAAGATGTCGACTCGACAACCGAACGAACAATTCAGCTCGATTGGGAAGCTTGGCTGCAGCTCGTTTTTTTACATGCCGAATTGGCCGATTGTATTACCAATATCAATAACCCAGAAGCCTGAGTGCGACCAGCAATCGTGGGTAATCCCCTTGGCTCGATCCACCCACGCAAGCGACTTCATCCATCGCAAAAAGCCAATATCCCGAGCAACAAGCCCACTTTCCAAATGCGATCTGAAACCCGAATTGACCGCCGACAGTTCGCCGCCAGCCTCGGAGCTGGATCCTCCGTAGTGGCTGCGGTATTGGCCTCGACCCTCGAACTGCCTGCGAACGATGCCGCACAAAACAAGACGCTCACCCATCAGCCCAAACCCGCCCCCTCACCAGAGAACTCCCCAACACCAGAAATCCCGGCCCCAGCCCCGCCCCTCCCCTCGCACGAATCGCTGCTCTTGAACTGTTTGCAGCAACGCTATCCGAGCTTGCAGTCAGGCAATCCGAGCGAACCGAATCACGACGAGGCCTTGCAAGGGATCCTGCGTGATCTGCGTGGCGATCTGGTCCGCAGCCGCATGCTCAGCCAAATCCCACTGAAAAATTCCGATGAGCCTTGTTTTGTGTTTCGAGCCTATCGCAGCCCCGACTAACCCCCTCCCGATAAACACCACGCCACCTCGGACGGTAACAGGATCAAACGTAACAATGCCACAAGACGAGTCTTATCGTCAAAACCGGGTTGCCTGGGACCGACTGGCGGACGGCAGCCAATTTGCCCGACTCGCCACCGACGACGAGTGCCGAGAGCCTCTGAAAACACTCGATGGCCGTGACTGGCTCCCCAAAAGCGTTCTCGGCCTGGATGTCCTCTGCCTGGCATCAGGGGGGGGCTGGCAATCAATCCTGTATGCTTCCGCCGGGGCCAACGTGACGGTCGTTGACTTGAGCCCTGGAATGCTGCAGCTGGACGAACGCGAAGCAAGCCGGCGCCGGTTGTCGGTTCGCACCATCCAGACATCCATGGACGACCTGTCCATGTTGTATGATCAGTCTTTCGACGTGGTTCATCAACCAGTGAGTACCTGCTACGTCCCAGATATTGTGCAAGTTTACCAAGAGATTGCCCGCGTGCTGCGTGATGGAGGACTGTATATCAGCCAGCATAAACAGCCGACGAGCGCCCAGGTGACGCGACGAGACGAACGAAATCAGTTTGTCGTTGGGGTCGAGTATTACCATATGGGACCACTACCCCGCACCGAAGATACTTCGTATCGCGAAAAAGGGGCCGTCGAATACCTGCATCGCTGGGAAGATCTCGTTGGCGGACTCTGCCGTTCTGGATTCGTGATCGAAGATCTGCGCGAACCCCGTCGTGCTGATGAAAAAGCCCCCGTCGAACACTTTGGCTATCGAGGTCGCTTCATCCCCCCCTATGTCCGCTTGAAAGCGCGACGCCTACCGCGCGCCTCGGGTCACGCCGAAGGTTCACCCCAAATCTGGGTTCCGTGATTCCACAACCAAGATTCACGGGCGGAGAAAACGGTTCAACATCAAACAAAGTCCGCGGCGGTGAAAATTCAGTTTTCAGTTTTCAGAAATTTGATTGAAGGCTGCCGTGAGCAGAGGACCATGCAGCCGGTCAAGACCGAGCAGTCCGATCGTCATGGCGGTCAAGATCCACGGATCAGGGACCGAAGTTGTCATGTGAGATGCAGAGTCAACCCTTACTACCTCTCGCACTGGGTTTGTGATTGAACCCAAAAACCGGCATCTGAGTCAGCAATGAGAGTCAGCCACTGTGATTGATGTCGCTGGCAGGTCGATTCGCGGCCACCACCGGAAGTGGAATAATCCGATCCGGAGCATCCAGGTAGGACTGCAGGATTACAATCGCCGCCAGGCTATCCAGCGGCTGTTTTCGTTTCGAAGGTGATTCACCCCGACGCCAGATCAGTAGCTCCGCTTCCGCCGAGGAATAGCGTTCATCGACATAAACCAGGGGAAGTTTGGTTTTCTCGGCAACCCAAACTCCAAACTGACGGACCACGGCAGCGGCAGTTCCTTCTTCACCATTTGTTCGGATCGGCAATCCCAACACAACTCCGACAGCGCGGTAATCCTCGATCAGCTCGCGCAGGTGTTTCAAATTTTGAGCCGGCTCACGAACCAGCCAGGTCTCGACCGGAACCGCCACGGTCTGATCGGAATTCGAAACCGCCACCCCCATCCGCTTCGTGCCAAAATCCAAGCCGAGCAGCACCCCCTGCGTTGGCAACATCACAGGCGGCATCGGTTTCGCCAGCCGTTTCGTCGAGTCACTCTGGTTATTCATTCCACGACTTTTCCCAATAGCGCCAACGACTGCTAAAAAAAGAGGCAAACCATGACGGCTCCGACTTGGCTCCTGCAGATGATGATTAACCTCGGCTTAATCACACCCCGGCGCACGCTCCCCTCGCGGCGACCGAGTAGAGCATAACCATTTCCCTCCCAAACTGCCGTTCCGATTCCGATTTCAAACCGAGGGCGGCAACCAAATCCTCTTTTTTTTGGTTCAACGACAAACCAAGTGCGCGGGCTTCAAACTCGGGTTTATCCGATGAGTGCGAACTTGGCGTGATGTAGGGCATAAAGTTTGAGTTTGAAATAGACTTGGTCACGATACCCATAAGCCATTCGCTGC
>CAMBQP010000029.1 GCA_945869955.1 Schlesneria paludicola DSM 18645 | reverse complement strand
ACGGTAGTCGATTCGTGAATCACGCCCGGCTCAAGAAATGCGAAGAGAGTGAACCACGAATCCAACGAATCACGCGAATCGGAGAGGAAGAGAGGAGGGGGAAAAATCCCAAGATTTTGAAAACTGAAAACTGGAAACTGAAAACTGAAAACTGAAAACTCGGTTTGTCCTCAAACCGTAATCACTGGTAAAGGTCCTGCAGGGCAGCTCGAATTTCCGGAAAATCAAACTCGAATTGTTCGTCCTTTAAACGCTTGGAAATCACGTAGCGACCGTAGAGGGCCAAATCAGGATCTGTCTGCAACAACCAGCGGGCTCCGATTCGGACCAGCCAACGGGGGGCAGGTAGGCCCCAGCGGCAGCCGACGGCTTGGCGAAGTTCGGCCATGAAGACCCGATTGGAAACGGGGTTGGGGGCCGAAGCGATGTAGGGTCCGCTCATGTTGAGGTCAGAGAGGGCTCGTTCACAGAGTCGGTTCAGATCTCGTTCATGGATCCAGCTCATCCCCTGAGTTCCCGATCCGATGGTTCCCCCCAGACCGTAGCGGGCCAGTGGTCCCAGTCGGGCGAGCGCACCGCAACCGGCTCCCTGGTCGCGGCCAATCACAAAGCTGGTCCGCAGGATGACGGCACGCTGGGTGGGGAGAACGCTTTGCTGGAATTCGTGCTCCCAGGCTTGGGCGACGAAGGGGGCGAGTCCATATCCAAACGCCGAGTCTTCGGTGCAGGTGAGTTGAGGGGGATCGCCGTAGATATGAGCGGAACTCATCTGGATCCAGACGGGAGGTGGCGCGGTGAGGGACCGCATGGCGACTCCGAGGAGCCGCGTCGATTCGACTCGGGACCGTAGAATTTCGTCCTGATGATCCGGGGTTTTAATGCAGTCGACACTTCGGCCGGCGAGATTAATGAGAGCGGCGGCGCCGTTGAGTTGTTCGCTCCACCCCTCGAGGGTGCGGCCATCCCAGCGAATGTGGTTCCAGGGGCCGGTGACGGCGGGGGGCTTGCGGGAGATCAAGGTGATGCTCCACCCCAAGTCCGCGAGATGATGTGCGAGCGAAATTCCCAGAAAACCACTGCCACCCGCGATCACAATTCGTCCGAGGCTCGTTTCGAGTGTCATGTGGCGGCTTCAATTCATGTCATGGTGGTGTATCAAGATCGTGGTAGTGGTTCACCTTTACCCTAGAAAGCGAACCGAAATCGTCGGCGGAAATTAACGGAATTGCGAGAAACGATCTTGGTGATGGTCGTTTGTTGTTGTTCGTTGTCGTTTGTTGTCATTCGTTATGGTCGCTTGGTGACGAGAAACAATCGGGGGCCGAGCGTTCGGCCAGGTTGACTTTCGACGGTAGTCCGCTCGAACTGCAGCGGATCGAACTCGGCAAGAATGATCTCGACGGCGTGGGCTTCTGCCAGTCCCCCATCGTGACCGGTGTAGGCGAGGATGGTGATGACTCCACCTGGCTTGATCAGATCGGCGGCTTGTCGCAGGGCACGACAGGTCGAATCCGAGTGTGTCAGGACCTGTTTGTCACCTCCTGGAAGGTAACCGAGATTGAACATAACGACGGCAATTTTGTGATGGGCTTCCCGGGGGATGACTCGTTCGAGGTCAGCGTGGTCGGCGTGAATCAGGGTGACATTGGTTTGGTTGGCGGCATCGAGTCGGATCGCGGTGCTATCGAGGGCCGCCTGCTGGATGTCGAGGGCGTAGACCGTTCCACGTGGACCAACCAGGTTGGCCAGAAACAGGGTGTCGTAACCATTGCCCGTGGTGGCATCGATCGCGATGTCGCCGACTTGAAGCACTTCGCGAATCGCGGCTTGAGCTTGCTGGGTGAGTGGTAGGGAATTTTTCTGTTGTGGTTTTCTGGGGGGGATCGGTCGGTCTTCGCCGTGAGGCGATGGCGGGGGATTGGTCCAGTCGGTTTTTCGATTCAGGTCGACCTCGGGATCGATTGCCGATCCCGAGCGGAGAACGTTGGTAAAATGACGGGCGAAGAAGGGGGCATGTAGACTCCCCTTGGAACCAAGTCCGTTGAAATAACCGAACTGGGGGAGGACTGGGTGCAGTCCCAGCACGGGATACTGATTGCGATGGACCGGACGAACAGCAGCCTGGTGGTCCACAACTTCGATGGGGCAGCGGACGAATTCGGCGAGTCGATCCAGGATTTCGGTTCGCCCCTTGTCGGTCGGGTGTTGATCGAGGCGATGCCAATCGTAGGTGGCTCCTGCCTTGAAAAGGTGATTTCCCAGCGGAGCCAGCCAGACCCCGCGATGAACGACTCGAGTCTCATCCAATCCCGGAATTCGCAGCGTCAGGATTTCTCCCTTGGCCGGCTTGAGGCGAACCTGATGAAACCAGGGATTGGGGATGGGATCGAAGCCCTGGCAAAAGATGAGTTTCGAGGCGTGAGCGGCGAGGGGCTCGACGAAGACCCCTTCCGGGGTGGGAAGCAGATCCCGTGACAGATCGATGTCGCAGGCTCGGTAACCCCCATCACGTTGAAACTGTTGCCGGGATGCGGCGAGGTATTGACGAACATCGAGCTGTCCCGCGTCGTGCATTTCAAATCCGGATCGCTCTGCCAGAAACCATTCGTCGTTGATGACGGGGGATTGCAGTAACGAGCATCCGTCGAATTCTTTGGCGGCGAGTCGTCGCTGAAAGACCACCGGTTCGAGGTCGTTGGCGAAGAGTCGCAGCATGGGGGTCTGGCGAAAAAAGTGAACCCCGGTTTCGGCCTGGATCCGTTCGTAGAAGCTTAAGGCTTCGGCCCAGAGTTCTGCCTGGCGCCAGGTGCGGTTCAATTTTTGGCCAGTGATGGGGGTGATCAGCCCGGCCGCAATCTTCGAGGAGGTGACCTCGGCTTCGCGGTCGACGACAAGCACGGTTGCTCCAAGCCACTTGAGGTACCAGGCGAGTGTAGTTCCGGCGAGACCTTGCCCGAGGAGGATGAAATCAAAGTGTGCGCTCATGGCAGGGCTTGGTTCCGTTTCACGTGAAACAAGAGGGGGTGGTTTGTGTGACGGATAGCAATCTGGTTGAAGGTCGTGTCGATGAAGGTGAGGATGGTGGATGAGTTGAACGAGAATCTTGGTCTTGGAAAAACCTTGCTCCGTTTCACGTGAAACAAGAGGGGGAGAGATTGTAGGACGGGTGGTTGTGTGGTGGATGAGGTGAACGTAAACCTTGCTCTTGGAGGAACCTGGCACCGTTTCACGTGGAACGGACTGGACCACGGTTTCATCCGGGATCGTGATCGTGAGGGATCACGTTCCCGGACGCAAGCGGATGATTTTTTGTGAGCCTCGCTCTGGATTAAACTCCCTCTGAATTCATGTCCCACGGTTTCAACGTTCATCAACCGGAGCGGTGGTTTCGGGCAGGGCCAGGTCTTTGTCATCCACCTCGAACGTCAGTCCTTCCTCAGGGATTGGCTCTTTCAGGGTCCAGAGGATTCCCTGCAGGATCAAGCGACGGTACTCGGGCCGCCGCCAATTCTCATGGAAATGGAGTCCACTGAACCCAAAGGAATTGCCCTGATCAGGTCGTTCCCAACCCCAGGCGACGGGGTATTCGACATCTTGCACACGCGTCGTCATCAACGGTGTGAATCCCGGAATCGAGGGTGACCGCTTCAATTGGTAGTAGAGTTCATCATGGACGTTGAGGGGACGGAGACCGCGGGTCACGGGGTGTGCCAGGGGAGTCGGGCTGATCAGAAAATCGCCGACCTTGTACTTGCGATCGGGACCTCCGTGGCAGGCACCGAAGAGTGCGACAAAATTTTCGATGGGAGCCGCTTCTTTGGTTCCCATCCCCCAGTGGAGGACTGCGAGTCCCCCACCCCGTTTTGCAACGCGTTGAAAGGCTGCGAGTCGTGCCGGATCCTCGCTGAGCCATTTGGCACCTTCGGACAAATAGAGCACAACTCCGTCAGCCGCATCCAGGAGTTCAGGCCCCTCGTTCCAAGGAGTATCTGCTTGAACCACGATCACCTGCAGGTGACCTCGATCTTGCAGGCAGCGGGCGATGAACCGAACTCCGGTCATGTATTCGTGAGTTGATTTCGGGTGACCGTCGGGGCGTTGGCCCAGCAGCAGCACCCGTTTTGGGCGCGGTTTCTCGGGGGGCTGTTCTGCCGCAGCGCAGCGGACTGCGGTGGTGATCTGGACCAGGAAGATCACCAGAGGGAAAATGATCACAGGGAAGACCACCAGTGGAATGAGTCCTCGGATTCGTAAAGCCATGCAGCTTCCTTTCGTCGATTCGCAAACGACTGATCTTACCAGCCGGATCCATCCCACATCGACCCAGGGGCTCATTTCTTTTTTCCGAGAGTGTTTGGAATTGGAATTCGGAGAGAAACGGAAAGAAATTTGTACGGAAGCTGCGGGGAAGTTCCACTATTCAGTTAAGCAATGTGTGATGTGACCGTAAAGGGGGGGGATTGAAATGCGACTGACACTGAGAACTCTGCTCGCCTATCTGGATGATGTGCTTGAGCCGGCCGATACAAAAGTGATCGGACAAAAGATTCAGGAAAGTCCGATGGCTCAGTTACTGGTGAGTCGCGTACGGGAGGTGATGCGTCAGCGTCGGCTGAAGGCTCCTGAGGTGCATGGCCCTGAGATGGGGATCGACCCTAACATCATTGCCAAGTACCTCGACAATACGCTTCAGCCCGAGCAGTACGCGGATATCGAACGGGTGTTACTCGCATCGAACGAACTGCTGGCCGAAGCGGCGGCTTGTCACCAAGTCTTGACAATCGATTTGCCGGCGGTCCCGTTGGCAAATCGTGAGCGGTTGTATGCACTGGGTCCCGTGGATACGGAATCGCAATTGTCGGTTCCGGAAGAAACCCCGGTGCCGTCGATCAAGCCGGAGGACGTGTTGGTTTCTGCGAAACCCGATTTTGCGGTGGAGGTCTCTGCGGTCGGGGCCGACGTTGCATCCGCATCGGTCACGCCGACAGATTGGCAGGCGAGCCGGACCCCTGATGTCGTTCCTCGTTCCTTCTGGTCTCGACGTGGGGTACAGACGGGAATCGTGGCGCTGCTGCTCTTGGTTTCCGGGGCTTTGGTGATCCCGGAATTAGGAACTCGAATTCAGCAAGCCAATCTCGAGATGCAGCGAAAGGATTCTGGCGATCCAAGTCTCGACGGGGAATTGGTGAGCAGAGTCAAAACGTCAGGAGATCCACAAACTCCGTCTCTTCAGAATGCGTCGATCGATTTTGGTCCACCACAGACGCCAGCGGGATTACCAGAGGTTGCGGATCAAGCGGACCTGTTGAGGGGGCTGGACCCCGCACCCCTCACAGAGGAAATGGACGAGGGAATCGTTCCGGCACCCGCAGCCCCGGACTCGGCCAAGCCATTGCAGCAACCGGGTGGGAGGGATGCAACGACCCTGGCTGCGGGAAGGGTCAATGGTTCCAGCAAAGAATCTACGCCAAAATTGGGCAGGCAAACACCCGAGGAATCCGGCCAATCGGCTCCTCTTCCCGACCGGTTGGTATCCTATGTTTCTGTTGAGGGGGTTCTGCTTCGATTTGATTCTCAGGAGCAGCATTGGTTCAAGGTCCCTCATCAGACTTCGGTGAGCTCGGACGAGTTGATTGCGAATATTGAGCCGTTTGAATCTCGGTTGGATTTTGAGTCTGAGCAGATTCAGTTGACGATGATCGGAGAAACGGTGGTGACGCTACTGGCACCGAGGCCTGCGGAAACTGGAGGGATTCGGGTTCAGCGGGGTCGGATTTTGATTCAAAGATCTCAGCAGGACCCGAATCAAACGGGGATCATTGCCATCGGAATTGGGGATGATCTTTGGAAGCTGGAATTGCAGACACCAGAAACCGTTTGTGTTTTGGAGGTAATTTCGCGGGAGTCGACTCATTTTCAAGAGTCGTTTAATGAGAATTGGTATCAAGCGACACTTGGGGTGTTAGCGGGTTCGGCCCGATGGATTCGTTCCTCGGGCGAATCTCAGGAAATTGGCGAACGATTGTTGTTCGCGATTGCACCAGAGAATCCATCGCCAGAGATTCCACGACCAGAGCATCAAATACCGTCTCGCAGTGATCCCGTCAGTTTTGTTTCCGCTCCGGATTGGACCGATGTGACTCGAAGAAAATCGGCAGCGGTGCGCCGGTATCCGGCGCAAGCTCCGTTTGAAAAAACGTTCGAGTTGGATCAGCCTGCAGAGATCTTGATGCGGAATCTGGTCAAGAATAACAAGTTTTCGAAAATCACCGAACTGGCAACTCAGTCCCTCGCGGCGATGGATGACTGTCACGGGTTGGTAGAGGTTCTGGCCGAGTCTCCGCACGAAGAGGCGCGGTTTGCGGCCCGTGAGGGGCTCAGACGGTGGCTTCCTTTCCAACCCGATCGTGGACCGCTATTGAAGGAAGTGCTTCAATCTCGCTACGCGGACGCGGAAGCGGATTCAATCTACCGAATGCTCTGGGGCTTCTCGCGCGAGGATGTCACCAATTCCAAGACGAATTCGTGGCTGTTCATCAATTGGATGAGAAGTCCGAGATCCGAAATTCGAGAACTGGCGGATTATTGGGTGGAGCGGCTGCTCGAAAAAAAGACCGAGTATCGGGCCTTGGGGGGGACGGCGGCTCAACGGGAACAGCAGGTTCGTCGACTCGAAGAGCAGATTGAACGGAATAACGGGTTGATCAAAGCCCCTTAAGTGATTCCGCTCTGGCCTGAGTCCCAACCGACTGACAACGCACGTTTGATTGGCATTCGTGCGTTTTGATCGCGCAGAGAGATTCAGGCGGCTCCCTTGGATGCGATTTGCTCGCAGGGGAAAATCTTCACCATTCCGAACGAGAAATGAAGAGACCGGCTGTTCAAAGCCGGGTCGTGATGCTCATTGTCCGGGTTTTAGGCACGCCGCTTGCAAAGGGTGTCGTAGGCGAACGAGTGGTTGTGGTGCGATTGCACCCGCCGACTTGCAAATGGCGGACGAGAAGTTGTTTCTCGGCTGAATGACTAGAGCATCAATTGAGGACGCGCACGATGACAAGGTTGAGGAGAGACAAGGGCTGGCGATCAATATCGGCCGGTATTCTGATGTTGGGTTTACTCGCGATGATCTCATTTGCGGCTCCAGGCTGGGCTCAAGAGGCCCCGGCGGTGACTGATGCGGCTGCTGCTGTCGTGGATCCCGCTGCCGCCCCAGTTCCACCCGCTGCCACAGCGGGCCCCACGAATGCTGAATTAAAGGTGATGCTGGATACCGTTTGGGTTTTGAGTACCGCGTTTCTGGTTTTCTTCATGAATCTGGGTTTTGCTGCGGTCGAATCCGGGATGTGCCGAGCGAAGAATTGCGTGAACATTCTCTCCAAGAATTTCATTGTGTTCGCGGTTTCTTCGATTGCATTCTGGTTCGTTGGGTGGGGTTTGATGTTCGGTAACGGAACTCCTTACATCGGCTTGGAAGGATTGTGGTTTGTCAGCGGGGTCGACAACAGTCCTGCTACCGGTGATGCCTACAAAGGGGACTATGGATCGATCAACTGGACTGGCGTCCCGCTGATGGCTAAGTTCTTTTTCCAGCTGGTCTTCACCGGAACTGCCGCGACGATCGTATCGGGGGCCGTCGCCGAACGAATTAAGTATCACACCTTCATCGTGTTCAGCTTTTTCATGGGAACACTGATTTACCCTGTGGTCGGGCACTGGGTGTGGGGTGGGGGCTGGTTACAATCGATGGGCTTCTTCGACTTCGCAGGCTGCACCCAGGTTCACTCGATTGGTGGTTGGGCAGCACTCACCGGGATCCTCGTGCTGGGTCCGCGAATTGGCAAGTACACGGCCGAAGGGAAGCCAACCGCAATTCCTGGCCACAACATGCCGCTGGCCACGATTGGTTGCTTTGTCCTGTGGTTTGGATGGTTCGGCTTCAATCCCGGTAGTACGATGGCGGTCGATCCTGGCTTGATCTCTCATGTCGCTGTCACCACGAATACCGCAGCAGCGTTCGCGACGATCACTGCTACGGCGACCGCATGGATTCTGTTGGGAAAACCCGACTTGGGGATGACGCTGAACGGTTGTCTGGCGGGTTTGGTGGCGATCACCGCTGCTTGTGCGTTCGTTTCAGTCTGGAGTTCGGTGATCATCGGCAGTATCGCGGGAGTGGTGGTTGTGCTCGCGGTGTTGACGTTCGACCGGATTGGAATTGATGATCCTGTCGGGGCCACATCGGTGCATCTGGTCAACGGGATTTTTGGAACGCTTTGCATCGGTTTGTTCACCGATCCGAAATTGATTCCCGCAGCAACTCCGCCAGCAGTCGCATTGAAAGCGGGCTTGTTTACCGGTGGTGACGCTTCGCAGTTGATCATTCAACTGACTGGCGTCATTGCGACCGCCGCTTATGTGCTCCCGGTTTCCTTCATCGCCTGGATTATTCTCAAAGCGATCTTCGGATTGCGAGTGACTCGTGAGGAAGAAATGGAAGGTCTGGATCTTGGCGAGCACGGAAACGAAGCCTACCCAGGGTTCGTCATGCACTCGCCCGGCCATTGATTTTTGAGACCAATCGCACATGATCTTGCTGGGATCAGATCATGGATGCCAAAGGTTGAGGGAGACTGATGCAATTCAGTCTCCCTCAACTGTTTAGAGTTGCTGACCACCGCTTAATGATCGGCGGAAGGAAAAGGCAATCATCCCGAAGAGAATTCACGATCGTTAGTGGGGATGGGGCAGGGAAAACTGATGCGGTTTCACGGTCAAAAGCGATGCCTGAAGTGCCGGTAGAATCCGTTCGGCGGTATTTCCAAGATACATTCCTGTCATTCCTGTGCGCCCATGCGTCCCCATGACTAACAGGTCAATTTCCTGATTCGCGATAAATTGAGTAATCGCCACATCCGCAGCACCGTTCAGATGCTCGATCTTGACTCCGTGGGGCAATGTGCGAAAGTCGGTTTGGTGGAGTTGATCCCGAACCTGATCATCCGCACTTTTTCGCAGAGTTTCCTCGAACTGGTCTAATTCTGCTTCGGTCATGCCTGCCATGGCCAGGTACCGTAAATCGGTCAAATTCACTGCGTGCAAAACATGCAGCCTCGCCTGGATGGCGCGAGCAACCGTCACGGCGAGGTGAAAAGCGGGAAGAGCAGCGGGACTGAGATCGGTTGCGATGGCCACATCACGAATCAGTCGAATCTCGGCAGGTTTGACAACCCAGACGGGACTGGGCGAATACCGCATCAGTTTGATTGCGGTGCATCCAAATAAGATGGATGAGGCCCGTTGTTTTGATCGCATGCCGATCATCAAGAGATCGTATTTGCCTTCAATGGATTCTTTCGACAACTCTTCGGCAGCCACGCCAACGCGAACCACGCAATCGGCAACCAAACCATTTGCACCGGCCTGATTGACGAGACGGACTAGCAGGTCATGTGCAATGGTTTTCACCGATTGGCAAATGGTGTCATGATCCAGTTCCATCAAGGACTCACATTGTGCCGAGATTTCGAGCACCGAACAGAATGTGATTGAGCTACCAGAAACGGCCGCCAGGTAAATGGCCTCGGCGACCGCGGCTTGTGATTCTTCGCTGATTTCTCGAGATGCGTGTCGATCACCGTGATGCAGATCAACACCAACGAGAATCTTTTGAATAAGCGTCATCGATTCGAATCCCCCTTTTGCCAAAATGAATGGAGGGCGAATCTCAATGCGTCAGGAATTTTGTTTCCCTGACACCGTCGCCAATCCGCTTCAATTCTGACGCGATTGACCCGAACGCACAACGGGGCGATTTTTCAGGTCGGTCCCATTCCGCTGAAAACCGGTTTGCTGAATTTGGGTTTCGATCGAAGAATTTGAGGATCTTGCCGGGATTGATGCGAGTGAACTTCGGGCATCTTTTGTTTGTTGAATTTGGTGTCCATCCTCCATTTCCACAATCAGATCCAGAGTTCGCTGAATTTCCGATTGAACGGGAATTCCCGTTTGGGGATCAATACGACATGAGCCCGAAGTGTGACCTCCCCGGACAAAGATTTTCAGGTTGCAGCCTTCGTCTCGGATCAGCGAGGGGACCTCAGAGGCTTCGATTTTTCCGGTGAGCAGGATGTCTGCGGTGTTAGGCGAAATCTCTTTCAAGAGGCAACGGGTGTGAATCGACATAGGGACAGGGGCCTCGAAACGTTGCGGCTCTAACTCCCAAACATCTCCCTTTTTTGCTTCCCGGCGGTCTTGATTTGGGCTTCGAAAAGCCGCAAAGAGGCCCATACTTTCGTCTACAAAACTCTCCACGGCACCTGCCGGATCAATTTGGTCGAGTTGTTGCTGCAAAGGACCAACATTGGCCTGCGGAACATTGCGCAGGCAGCGACGGAGAAAATCCGGGTAATCGACGATTTCCAGCACTTGGTTATCGGAACCGATCCAGAACGAGAACCCATTATTCACCAGCCCAGCGTAGAGCAGGGCGGCTGTGGGAACGGGAACATTCGGTTTGTCTGAGGAATAGGTGATCCGTTGATTCAGCAGCGATTGCTCATGCTGAACATTTTGAAATTCGACCAGCAGTCGTTTTCGGCCATCGGTCGCCACAATTTCCACAACCAGCGAGAAATGGATTTCCGTACGTGAGGAACTGACTTGGGTCACCCCTTCGTCAATTTGTGTTAATTGATGTTCCATCGTTTTCAAAAACGGAAATCGATCTCCTACCTTCAGGACGACTTGCTTTTCGAGAGACGAGGGTGTCCGTGCGGAGAAAGTGGGCTGTGTGTCGGATTCGTTTTTATTCTCGGCGACTTCTTCATCCGATTCATCAGACAGATTTTCATCACCTTCGTAGTCAAGATCAGAAACATCAACGTCGTCATCACGGAGTGCGGTTTGGAAATCACTGCAACCGCAACAACACAAGCACATCATCGTGATGAGAGTGATCCACCGCACCATGCCCAACGCCATTGCTTCACCTTCCTTGGTAAATTCTTGCCGCAGCGCTGGATGAGGAAGCCGAGGCAGAAGAGGGGACGAGAATCTCTCTGCATCCCATGTCAGGATAACAACGGATCATTTCGGCGCGAAGACAGAACTTCCCGTCATGTTCCGGCATACCGAGATACCGGCAGAGCTTTGGCGAAGTTTTTCCTTCGCTATTCCACGGTTCTGATCCGATCCGATAGAATCAAGATCCTCAGAGTCGTGTCTGTCCAACCGTTTGCCGCATTTCGACCGCGCGGGGGTTTTTCAGTCAATATTCACAGAGGGTGTGATGTCTGTCCGCATGGCCACGGTTGGTATCGATGAGTGATTCGTTTTCGCCTCAACCCACAATCGAAAAGCCCGAACCGGAACTTCCCCGTTTTGATGAAGACAAACGGGGGACCCTTCGTGCGCTGGTCGAGGCCTTTGTCTCGTTGTTTATTGCGGTCCTGTTATTCCGGACATTTGCTGCGGAAGGTTACATGATCTCGACGGGATCCATGGCACCGTCACTGTTGGGTTATCATAAACGAGTCATTTGTCCCACCTGTGGCATCACATTTCCCTTCGGTACCGCATACGACACCGACGACGATCCCGATGCGGTCATTACCAATCGCTCGCGCGCGATCTGCCCCAACTGTGGTCAACCGGGAATTGATGTCTCGGACGTTCCTCGCAATCATGGGGATCAGTTGCTAGTCAATAAGCAGGCCTATTTGTATCAATCGCCGAATCGTTGGGATGTCGTCGTCTTTCGAAATCCCGCTCGCCCCACCGAAGCCTACGTCAAACGGATTGCGGGATTACCGGGTGAGCGAATACAAATCACGGGCGGAGATGTGATTGTTGATGGTCAGATTGCGCGAAAGACATTTTCACAGCAACTCGCCACCCGAATCCTGGTGGATGACCAGAACTTCAGGCCCTCCCGCGACGAAGCCTATCGATCGCACTGGCAAATCATCGACCCCGATCCGGCGGACCCGGCAACGCAGGAAGACTCGTCGTGGACTACGAATACCTCTTCATTTCGTATGCGAAGTGACCATGTTCGGCGGCCCGATAATGATCCGATTACCTGGGTCGAGTATCACCATTGGATTCGGTCTGGCGGGATGCAAGAGACCTCTGTCTCGTTAGTGAGTTGGCCGGAGGATCTCGATCCTCGTTCAGTCCCCAACTCTGGCCTGCGATTCGAGCCTGCAACGCATCAGTTCAGCGTGACGGGGGCCTTGCCAATCGAGGTGGCGCGACAACTGATTGATTTGAGCGAAGAAGAACCATTCCAGGCGGCGGTCCGTGATCTCTACGCGGCCTCGCACATTGTCCCCGTCATGGATCATTACGGTTACAACCCGGACGAGGAAATCGGGACGCCGAATCCGGTGCGGGACCTGATGATTTCCAGTCGGGTTTTCGTGCGAGGTGGCGCAGGTCAGTTTCTCATGGAAATGACCGATGGTGCGACCCGGTTTACACTGGTGTTAGATGCCCTGCGGCGGCAAATCTCGCTGTTTGTCGACCCCTTGCTGGAAGGTCAGGCCCTGAATTCGGCGGATGCCGAGTTTGGCCCAAGATCGGATCCGGTGGCGTCGGTCCCCTGGCCAGTTCAATTGGAAAAACGGGGTGTGACGGTCGAGTTTTCCTTGATCGATAAGCAGGTCCTTGTCGCGGTTGATGGGAAAGAGCTCTTTCCCGCCTGGACATTTGAGTTTCCCGCCGGTGTCGCGGCACCACGAATACCAGTTCGATTCGGCGCACGGGGATTAGATGTCGAAGTCAGTAAACTGCGGTTGTACCGCGATATCTACTACACCGATTCTCGCAGTCGCCATGCCATCAACCGGCCTTATTCGTTAAAAGAGAACGAATTCTTTGTGCTGGGTGATAACAGCCCGGTTTCTCATGACAGCCGTCGGTGGGAAAACCCGGTTGTCCATCGATCTTATCTCGTCGGAAAACCGTTTCTGGTTCATCTCCCTTCCAAGCCAGGAAATCTCCGCATTGGCAGCCGTGAGATGTACCTGCGGATGCCCGATTGGGAAAGAATCCGGTTCCTGAGGTGAGCTTGCGGTATCGCCTCGCCTACCAAGTATCGAAGTTACAAAGGGGATCACGATCAAAAACCGAGTTGCCCTCGTCGCCGGAATGGGCACGGTTTTTTCCGAAACATCGCTCACAATCCGATTGTGAGTCGCGGTAGGGTTGAACTTCTTTCCAGACGAGAGATGATTGGAGCGGCATGCATCCCGTTTATTTTTCGAACCAAAACTATGACTGACACTCCATTCGCCACGCTCGCAACATTCCCCGAAGTTTCGAGTCCCTCGTTAGCGGTCGACGGGGTCGATCGGCTTGATGTCCGTCCCCTCGAGACGACGCCTCTGGAGAAACTGACGACCATTGAGAAAACGGCTGCGGTTGAGCGAATCGATGGTGCGGGCGAACCGTGTCCTGCCCCCCTGGTTTGGCAGGAAATTCGCGAAAACTATCTTCGAGATAGTATGCCATGGGAGTTGGTCCATGGGCCCCACCGGTTAACCGGGCGGACTTGGGGCGTGGGACGTCCCCTCTATTTTCTCAATCATTATGCGGGAACTGCCGAGCTCTTTTCCTTGACGGCATGGCTGCTCAAAGATCAGTTTCGTTGCGTCCTGTTCGATACCATGACGGTCGCGCCGCATACAAACAAGACCTTGACTCTTTACTGTGATGATCTTTTTGCCATCGCGGACCAGCATGGGGATCAGCGATTTCATCTTTTTGGAGCGGGTTTTGGTGCTGCGGTTGGACTGCAAGCGGCATTCAATCAGCCCGAACGGATCGCAAGTGCCGTGTTGCAGCAGGGTTTTGCCATTCAAAAACTCTCCTTTTTTGAACGGCTACTCATCTCGATTTGCCTGCGGTCCTCGAAAACCTTGGATTCGCTCCCTCAACGGCGTCGTTTTCAAGCGGTAAATCATCAACCGTGGTTTCCGCCGTTTGATACGTCCCGATTTGAGTTTCTCATCGAAAGTACCGGGAAGCTGTTGCTCAGGGACCTCGCACTTCGCGCGATCGCGCTCAGGTCGTTTGATCTTTCGCAAAAACTGGGCGAGATTCGCTCGCCCGTCATGCTGATACGGACAGAAGGAGAGGGCCGAATTGCGGCCGAATCGCAACAGCAGCTGGAAAAACAACTGAAATCTTGCCGGGTGGAATGGTTGCACTCGGCGGGTCAACACCCCTGCCTGACCCATCCGCATCGCGTTGCGAAATTGATCCAGGCCTT
Organism: Schlesneria paludicola DSM 18645; assembly: GCA_945869955.1. Taxonomy (GTDB): domain Bacteria; phylum Planctomycetota; class Planctomycetia; order Planctomycetales; family Planctomycetaceae; genus Schlesneria; species Schlesneria paludicola_B. The sequence goes on along the minus strand of CAMBQP010000029.1, from coordinate 24,076 downwards.
TTGTACAGAATAAATCCCGGTGAGAATCGTCCTGTGTGAAATCGGTTCCCCTGTTCGCAGTGAGATCCGCTGCGATGCGAAAACCTGAATTGTTGAGGAAGAAATGACAGTGGAATTGCCCCCAGCACTCGACGTACTCGCCGTGGGAGCACACCCGGATGATGTGGAAATTGCCGTGGGAGGAACACTCGCACGGTTGGTTCAACAAGGATATCGGGTGGGAATCTGCGATTTGACCAACGGTGAGCCGACACCAGGAAGTCCTGGGCCAGAGACCCGACTCGCCGAGGCGTTGGAAGCGGCACGAATTCTCGGTATCCACATGCGAGAAACGTTAACGTTGCCAAACCGGTGTCTGTTTGATTCCTTCCCCGCCAGAATTGCTCTGGCCCGTGTGATTCGCAGTTGGCGTCCAAGAATCGTGATGGGAATTGCCGGGAAAACCCCCATGGCTTCTCCTGACCATTGGCAAGCGATGCAAATCACCGACGCAGCCGTCTTCTACAGTCGATTGACGAAATGGGATGACGAATTTGCAGGGGTACCCGTCCATACCGTGAAAAAACAACTCTGGTATCCCTTGGGATTTTCCACACTGGATCAGCATGATCTGAACGGAGGATTTGTCTTTGATATCTCTGCCGCACTCCCACTGAAACTTGATGCAATCCGAGCGTACCAAACTCAATTTCCACCGCAGAAAGACAGGATTTTTCGGCTGGTGGAAAGCCAGAATCGTTATTACGGAGCCAGTGCCGGATTTGAAGCGGGTGAAATGCTATTCAGTGCCTCGACACTGGGAATTCGCGACCTGATTCAGACACTTTGCCCAATCGATGTTCCTTGACTCAATGGCCTTGGAACTTGGAACGCGAATGAGGATTTGCCGGTAAGAAGGCTTCCATTCGGAATCTTCAGTTGTAAACTCAACAGTTGTGTGAATTCCATCTTGATCATCTGCTTCGTTTGTCGAATCAATTCAGGTTGAATTGGCAGTGGACATGGGTCAATGCTCAGGCGCTATCAAATGAAATTACAAGTCGGCTGGTTGAGCATTGTTGGGAAACGCGAAAACAACGAAGACGCTTGCTATTGCGATCCGCAAAACCGATTTTTCCTGGTTGCCGACGGGATGGGTGGACAATCGGGTGGCGAGCGTGCCAGTCAAATTGCCGTCGAGGCGATCCCCAAAAAACTGCAACAGATTGACTTCGAGAACTCGACTCCGACGCAGACCAAAAAGCAGATCGAAGAGGCGGTTGCCTTCGCGAATCAAAAGATCATGGTTCTCGGTGAATCGGACTATGAACTCAAAAACATGGGGACGACCGTCGTCTTTTCAGTACTGGTCAATGGGACCCTGTTTGTCGGGGGGATCGGAGACAGTCGGGTTTATTCACTCCGAAAAGGAGCCCTCGAACAACTCACCACCGATCATTCATTAACGCAAGCCCTGATGGAAGCGGGGACGTTAACCCCCCAAGAGGCGGTTAACCATCGTTATCGGAACGTCCTCTACCGGTACCTTGGCTGTAAAGAGGGGGGAACCGGAACCAACTTGAAACAGATTCCAATCCAACCCGGCGACCGATTTCTGCTCTGTTCCGACGGCGTTACAGGGGGGGCCAGTGATCCGACACTGCTGACGCTTTTAAAATCGGGGACCGATCCGCAGAAAACCGCCGAGACGATTGTCCAGGCCGCAACGGACGGAGGCTCGAAAGACAACATCACAGCCCTGGTGATCTTCTTCGAGTAAAATGGATTCTCAGCGAATGATCGCAGTCGCTGGTTTACGCCGGACTTTCTTTTTTTCCCCTGCTCTCGATATCCTGTTCGATTCAGAGTCGATTCCGAAAGTGTCGGAATGAGTTTCGAGTCGTCAGTGTGAGCAGAGAAGAGGGGACGGTTTGGCATGCGAGTCGTAACGTTTGGCGAGGTGATGCTGCGAATGATGCCGACGGGTTCTTTACGTCTGTCTCAATCCCTTCCCGGTTCACTGGACGCCACGTTTGGCGGAGCCGAGGTCAACGTCGCAGTCTCGATCGCACGGCAAGGTGGTCAAGCGGCTTACTGTACAGCACTCCCGGATAACCCGATCACGGATGCGTTTGTGGCGCAGTTAAGGGCCTATGGGGTTGATGACCAGCTGATTTTACGAACCGATCAAGGTCGTTTTGGAATTTATTTCGTCGAAAATGGTGCGAATCAACGTGGGGGAACGGTGACCTACGATCGCAGCAATTCCTCCATTTCGATCACACCCGCTACGAGCTATTCCTGGGATACCATTTTCGCCGGGGCCGACTGGTTTCATACCACGGGGATTACCCCTTCGCTCAGTCGTGAAGCGGCCGAGGCGGCGCTCGTGTCGGTGAAAGAGGCGGCCCGTCGGGGAATTCCCGTTTCCACGGATTTGAATTTTCGCAAAAAACTTTGGAACTGGGAACCAGGAACGAAACCCGCAGCACTCGCCCGAAAAACGATGGAAGGATTGCTGCCCCATCTTCAAGTCCTGATCGCCAACGAAGAAGATGCAGACCATATCCTCGGCATCTCGGCGTCCGAAACAAATGTCGATGCTGGCGAGCTGAATCTTCGTGGTTATGAAGATGTCGCCCAGCAAATCGCACAACGCTTTCCCAATTTGCGCCACGTGGCGATCACACTCAGAGAAAGCCTCTCGGCCAGCCATAATAATTGGGGGGCCATGCTGTACGATACACAAAAAAAACAGGCCCACTTCGCCCCGACCGATCGAGCGGGGAACTATTCACCGTACGAAATCCGGAACATCGTCGATCGCGTCGGTGCCGGAGATTCGTTCGCCGGAGCCTTGATCTTTGCCATGAACACACCCGAGCTGGCCGACACCGATACCGCGCTTCGCTATGCCGTTGCTGCGAGTTGTCTGAAACACAGCATCCTTGGTGATTTCAATGATGTCACACGAGCAGAGATCGAGGCCTTGATGAATGGAGGGGGGCGCGGCCGAGTCAGCCGCTAAAAATCACTTGGTTCGAACCCCGATTTCTGTGACTCCGCTGAAAAGTTTCCTTGATCTGCTCACGTGAAAATGGGGTTTGAGGAGAGAAATCTCGGGGGAGGCACCGAGCCCATCTCGATTGCAAGTTGCAGGGATTGGATTTTCCCCCGCATCATCCCTGCCCCATCCCATCAAAGCTTACTGTTTGGTGTGGTCGGATCTCTTGGACATCGTGAGCCTGCCGCGTATGCTTATGGTCTCTGGTTCCCTGGATGTGGGTTCGGAAGAGAAAAATCTGTTGCGGCAAAAAGACGTTTTCACTATTCACTTTATTTCGATTGACAATCTAACACCATGTACCGAGTTCTCATTACCGATGATCTGTCAACAGCGGGCCTCAAGATCCTTCAAGAGACCCCGGGTGTCGAGGTCGTCAATCGCAGTGGTAAGCATACGCCCGAACAGGTTCGCGAATTTCTTCAGGATGTCGATGGGATCATCATTCGGAGTGCCACGAAGTTGACTCCCGAGATCCTCAAGGATCAACCCCGATTGAAGGTCATCGTTCGGGCTGGGGTCGGCGTCGATAACATCGACTTGCCCGCCGCCACGCGCGAAGGGATCGTGGTGATGAATACCCCGGCCGGTAACACGACCTCTACCGCCGAACAGGCGATGGCGTTGCTGCTGGCGATGGCCCGCAATATTGGCCCGGCTGCCGCATCCATGAAGGCAGGCAAGTGGGATCGGAAAAGTTTCACCGGAACGCAGCTCGCGGGTAAGACGATTGCCGTGGTTGGTCTCGGACGAATCGGCTTGACCGTGGCCCGCCGTTGTATTGCGTTTGAAATGAAAGTTCTGGGTTATGATCCGTTTCTCTCGGAAGAACGAGCCCGTGCCGAAGGGATCGAACTTTATCGCGATATCGATGATCTCGTTGGCAAGTGTGATTTTCTCACAGTTCATACTCCGATGACCCCCGAGACAGAAGGTCTGATCAATGCGGCACGCATCGCCAAGATGAAGAAAGGTGTCCGGCTGATCAATGGAGCCCGCGGCGGGATCATTGACGAAAAGGCTCTGTTTGACGCGATTCAATCCGGGCACGTCGCCGGTGCCGCGCTCGACGTGTTTGTCGATGAACCCCCTAAAGACTGGGGATTGGCCCAACTGCCCCAAGTCCTCGCAACGCCACACCTCGGAGCTTCGACGGATGAAGCCCAGGAACTCGTCGCAGTCGAAGCGGCTGAAATCATTACCGGATTTCTCGTTCGCAACGAAGTCCGCCATGCCGTCAACATGGCTCCGATCACTGCGGCAGAAATGATCGATATGCAGCCCTACCTCGACTTGGGTCGCCGTTTGGGATTGTTTATGTCCCAGTTCACCAAAGGGGGTGTGCGCGGCGTTCGACTCCAATTTAAGGGCGAGGCGGCCAGCAAAAAGACAAAACTGATCTCGAATGCGTTTGCAGCAGGACTCCTCTCGAAAGCCCTCGCCGATAACGTCAATATCGTGAATGCGGACATGCTGGCACGAGAACGTGGAATTGAAATCAAAGAAGAGCTCTCACATGAAGTCGGTGACTTTTCGACATTGATTTCTGCGACAATTCAGACCGATGATGGCGAATCGACCGCCGCCGGGACCATTTTTGGTAAACAATTTTTGCGTTTAGTTCGCGTCGATCAATTCCATCTGGATGCGTACCTCGACGGATGTCTGTTGTTATATAAGCACATTGATAAACCGGGTGTCATCGGTTTCATGGGAAACATCTGCGGAAAACATGAGATTAACATCGCTCACATGGCCTTGGGACGAGAACGAAATGAACCGGGTGGTGATGCCATTGCCGTCCTGAATCTCGATAATGAACCGGATGACGAGACCTTGGCAGAGGTCTCGGCACATCAAGCGGTCACCAGCGTGCAACTGGTGAAACTCCCCAAAGCCGGCGAACCCCTTCCTTGGCTGGTGAGTCGTTAGAGAGATTTCTGGTGAGTCGTTACTGATTCGTCGTCGGCCAAGATCCCGCATGCGAGGGAATGGAATTCCTGTGTGGGATCTTGTATCGGGATACGGAAAATGTCCTCGCATGCGAATCCCCCATTGAACCGACCCCGACAAAATCAGTTATTTGCGGACCAGGATCTCCCGGCAAACCTCGAAGCATGGGAAGTCGCCGCATCAACCGATCTCTTGATCGCCGATGTGGTTTTTAATCGCCCGCTGACCACCATCTATCAATATTTGGTTCCCGAAGGATTGCGTGAGTTGATCGGACCCGGCCAACGTGTGCAGGCTCCGTTCGGCCGGGGAAGTCAAGGACTGATCGGTTACTGTGTGGCACTCGGGTCTGTCCTGCCGGCGGGACGTTCACTCAAGTCCATCGAGTCGGTCCTGGATCGAGAAGCCTTGGTTGACCGCCAGATGCTGGAACTCACCAAATGGATCGCCGATCGCTACCTTTGCGGCTGGGGACAGGTCCTGGAGACGGTGATCCCCAAGGGAGTGAAGTCCAATGCCGGGACGCGGGAAATCACCTTTTTTGAACTGAGCCCTTCGCTCCGAAACACGCTGGGACTGACCGCAACCACGCCGGAATCAAACCCGGCCGAAGGGGCCGTGCCAAACCTTTCGGCTACTTCAATCTCTGGTCCAATCACACGTTCTGATGAGACCCCGACTTCCGTTGACTCAAAGCGTCACTCCTCCTCAAAAGAGATAGTCAGCCCCGGCCCGGCATCGGGCCAGCTTGCTGCGGCACTTGACGCTCTGAAACTTCGCGCGAAACAACGAGTCGTCATCGAAGTCTTATGCGCGTCGAATCGCCCCCTGGCGGTGGATGAACTCGCCGCCGCAGCACAATGCGGACTCTCACCCATTCAAACGCTGCGCGATAAAGGGTTCATCACGTCGTTACGAGAACGCGTGCTCACGCCACCCACGGTCGGTCCCATCGAAGCCCATCGTGAACTGATCCTCAATCCCGATCAAACGCGAGCGGTCAATTCGATTGTCGATGTTGTTCGATCGGGCGAGCATCGCACCCTGCTTTTGCATGGAGTCACGGGAAGTGGCAAAACCGAAGTCTATATTCGCGCCATCGAAGAAATTGTGAGCTACGGCCGGCAAGCCATCATGCTGGTTCCCGAAATTAGCCTGACACCACAAACGATCCGCCGTTTTCGCAGCCGCTTTGCCTCGGTCTCAGTCCTGCATAGCCATCTGACGGATGCCGAACGCCACGGTCACTGGAAGCAAATCGCCTCGGGAAGCGTGCAGGTCGTCGTCGGAGCCCGGAGTGCGGTGTTTGCCCCAACTCCTCATCTCGGCATGATCGTCATTGATGAAGAGCATGAGACCAGCTTCAAGCAGGACAACACCCCCCGATACCATGCACGGGAAGTGGCTCGCTACCGCGCAGAACTGGAAAAAGTCCCGCTGGTTCTCGGTTCGGCAACTCCGACGCTGGAGTCCTGGCAACGAGCCATCGAAGGGCTCGACACTTTGGTCTCACTCCCCAAGCGGGTCGAGGACCTCCCCCTGCCACCAGTGGTCATCGTCGATACGCGAAATGATCCCGCCATCGGCAAAGGGGCGGCGATCGGTCGCGCGTTGTTTCAGGGAATGAATCAAGCACTGAATGACGGGGGACAGGTCATCCTGTTTCTCAATGTCCGTGGCTACTCGTCTGTGATCTGGTGTCGAGGTTGCGGAAAAGGGGTCAAATGTCCCGACTGTGATATTACACTCACCTGGCATAAAGAACGGGCCATCGCCTTATGCCATTGCTGTAACTTCTCGACCAAGCCTCCGGGGGCCTGCCCCGAATGCCAGCGACCGGGACTGGCGTACCTGGGTTTGGGAACAGAACGACTTGAAAGCGAGGTCAAGGCCCGATTCCCCAGCTTTCAATGCCTCAGAATGGATAGCGATACCATGCAGAAACGGGGAGCCCATGACGTGGCTCTGGAAAAGTTTCGACATGGTGAAGTCCAGATTCTGCTGGGAACGCAAATGATTGCCAAAGGTCTGGATTTTCCTAATGTGACGCTGGTCGGTGTGATCGATGCCGATACCTTGCTCCACCAACCCGATCTTCGTTCGGCAGAAAGAACATTCCAGTTGATCGCACAAGTTGCCGGTCGAACAGGACGAAGCGCTCGAGGTGGTCGTGTGCTGGTGCAAACCGCGTCCCCCACACAATACGCGATTCTCTGCGCTGCCGAGCACAATTATCTGGGGTTCGCAAGTCAGGAACTGACGCATCGAAAATCCCTGAAGGTTCCCCCCTATACGCACATGGCACGCATCATTATTCGAGGGATTCACGAAGCCGAGGTGAGTGACTATGCGGCCAAAATCAGCGAACTCATTCGCACTGCGGCGAAAGAATTACAAGCCGATCTCCGCATTCTCGGCCCCGCCCCTTGCATCGTGACGCGGCTCAAAGCGAATTTTCGATACCACCTGCAATTGACCTCGCCAGATCTGCATTCCTTGCGCGCGGTCTGGCTGCAGTCGGCACCGCTGTTTCCGCATCATCCCCATGTCGAGTTTCAGGTCGATGTCGAACCCTTAAATTTCCGCTAATCACACCGCAATGAAGCGACCAGATGAACCGACCAGGTGAACCGACCAGGTGAACCGACCGGGTGAACCGACCGGGTGAATGGATTGAGTGAACGGACAGACACGATCCCGTTTTTTGGTCCCGAGCCACCTTCCGAGTGACTGTATCAAGGACATGCGTCTATCAGGGACACCGAATTTTTGACATCTACGTTTTTGATCCGGCCCCTAGTCGATTCTCGCACCGGGCAATTCGTTCGTTCAATAGCGACCCTCACCAGTCCGAGATTCGCTTTGGCTCATCAAAAATTGCCGTCAGCGCTGATCGCAATCGTTCACGCAAATCGCCGGGCGACCTGCGTAAATCGATGAGCCTCAATCCCGCTGGCGGAGAAGAACCGCTCAGGTGAATCGGAAGTACGTCATCATTCCACGGCGGCTCTGAGACCCACTCGAGGTCCGAAAAATGGGTGGCGAGTTGCCCCGACAGCTCACACACCTGATCTGCCGGAATCTCCAGTAACGCCAGCTGAATCGGTCGTTTTTTGAGACGCGATAAAGTCCACGTCGCGGATTCACCGAATGTCGGGTGCCGCCAGTCTGGATCAATTTCAAGAAGCGGATCCAAGACAAATCGACGGTAGGTCATGGCCGGATGAGGAATCACCAGTTTGGGTTCATCAATGATTCGGTCGCCGTAACTCAACAAATCCAGATCCAGAGTGCGTGGCCCCCAGTCAATCTCACGAACCCGGCCCAATTGTATTTCCACAGACTGCAGCACGGATAACAAATCATGCGGAGCCAGGCCGGTGGTTAATCCACAAACCGAATTGAGAAACGGGCTTCCTGCCTGAGACCCCATGGGGGTCGAACAATACAGGCCTGAACGCTTTCCCAAGTGAATCTGTGAATGCAAACTCAGCAGTGCCAGCGCCGCGTCAAAGGTCGCCTTGACATTGCCAACGTTTCCTCCAAACGAGATCCAACAGTGTTTGTATTCACCAGCCGAATCCGTTGTGGAAATCGGCCCGGTAACGGAATTCGGGTTAAGATCTGGTTCAACCCCGTTGGCCACCACCGCTCCTTTTGAAATACGCTGATCAATACTTGGTAAGAACACAATATCTGGCAAGAATACACTACGAATGAGGCAGCCCGCAACCGAATGTGGTCCACGGGCTGCGAAATCCACAGCACCAGACCATCCCCTGGATTCACACAAATTCCGCTGCAGAAACCCGCCTTTTTGACAGCTCCGCAATCGGCCTCAATCCGAACCGAATCAGGGGAGATGGCCCCCCATTTATTTCTTCTGAGCAGATCCGAATTTCGAGTCGTTCACTGCCGTTTTTAATGCTTTGGCCGGAGTCCCCGCCGGCTGCGGTGACGCGGTCGTCGCACCGCTGGTGGGAACACTCCCCTTGACCACCACCCCGGTCTTTGTAGACTGCGATGGGTCTTCGACCGAAGGAGATGTCCAGTTCGCCACGCTCCAATGCGGGTGAGTTTCCACCACCGATTGACCAAGATCGTCAAGCACCGCACGGAAACGTTCCGAGTTGATGTTCTCGTTGGGAATCACTCGTTGCAGCACAAATCGACGATTGGCTGCAATATAGGTAAAGAACTTTCCTTTACCCAGCTTATCGTTGTCGGACAACAATCGCAGTAGCGCCGTACGGGGAACGTCCGCAGCCGATTTTGGCAATTCATCTAACCAAGCCATCACCCAGACAGAACTCCCATCCTGACTGAGAACGCTCGACATCGAAAGCTCCCACTCCTGATCCTCGATCGTCGCTTTGAACGCGAAGTCGTATCGCTGTTCTTGAACCTTTGCGTCCAGCCCCATGGCCTTCAGCAACGTTCCCAACGCTTGATCCGTCAACTTCCCTTTGACCGCAGTGGCTGACTTTTCCTCTGCACCGACCACCATACCGGCTGATACCGGGACAGCCGCTGCAAAGACTGCACCCATCACCGAGCGTCGATTCCATTTCATTGCCATCAAATGACCCTCCCTGGTCTCATGAATCCCGTCAGCGATATCCCTTCTGCTGGGCAGAACGAAAACCGCCGATGCTACACGAATCGCCTCAACACCTTAACCAAACAGATGCTTGATACAAATCTGTGACCAAGTTTCAAACTCGTCGACAGCCTGTATCAATTCTGAGGAATTTGCGAACCCTGTCTCTATGATCGACTCTTCACGGGGGCGAACTTTGGCCGCGTCCAGATCAAAAATGTGAACAATTCCTAAATGAACCTGACCGACCGGTGTTTCATCGTCATTGATCAACCCCACACAAGCATCCTTAAACCCAGATTCCAGAAAGACTTCCTCTGAAATCTCCCGGTGCATTGCCTCCGAATAGCGACGGTCCCCCGAAAGTTGATCTGTCGAGGAAATATGACCACCAATTCCAATCGAACGCTTGCTGTACAGCCTACCCTCCCCACCCTTTTTACCACGCTTATAGTGAAATACCTCGCCTGCGTGACGAAAAATACAGTACGGGATTAGTTGCTTAAAACTGGGATCCTCCTCAACTTCGTTCCGCGGCCGAAAGCTGGTATGAGCCGGATCGAGCAGCGTTTGGATGTAACGTTCCGTGTCGGTATTGAAACCCTGAAAGTGACCAAGTTCATGAAAAAGTCGTGTTGGGACCACCAGAACATGCTCGATCGGTTCGTGGCTGGCATTGGCGGACATAGAAACCATTCTTTATTGGGGATGATTCGGCCAGCAAAAAAAACTGGCAACCAAATATGACACGACCAACGGGACCGTTTCCAACACAGAAACGACCCGCCACCAGACATCCAGAGTGCCCAAACTGTCGAAATGATTCACCATCACGTCTCGACTACTCACCCGCTCGAACTGCAGGAGGGCCAATAATCGACGAGATTTCATCAAGATCGAGCGATTCTTTTTCCACCAGCGATTTGGTGAGTGCATCGAGTTTATCCCGATGTTCAGTCAGAATCTGCATGGCACGATCATTGGCCTGAATCAGGAACCGCTGAACTTCGGCATCAATCACACGCGCCGTGTCGTCACTGTATTCTCGCTGATCACTCGCCATCTCTTTGCCCAGAAACGGATGCTCTTCGCTGTCACGAAAGGCAACGGGACCAATCGCCTCACTCATCCCCCAGCGGGTCACCATCCGCCGGGCAATTTGGGTGGCTCGCTTCAAGTCGTCTTCGGCTCCCGCAGAGAATTCGTTGAAAACCAGTTTTTCTGCGGCACGGCCGCCCAACATGAAGGCGAGTTGCGAGTGAAGTCGTTTTTCACCGATGTTGTAACGGTCTTCATCAGGCATCAATTGGGTCACCCCCAATGCCCGACCACGCGGGATGACGGTCACCTTATGAACAGGATCGACTTCCGGCAATAGCCAGGCCAACAACGCATGCCCCGCCTCGTGAAAAGCGGTCATCTCCCGAACTTTTAACCCCATCACTTCGGCCCGCTTGGGTCCCATCAGGATTTTGTCTCGAGCCTGATCGAAATCCTCTTTGGTCACGGTGTTACGCCCGGCGCGAGCGGCGTTTAACGCCGATTCATTCACCAGATTTTTCAGCTCCGCACCCGAGAATCCAATCGATCCTGCTGCCACAACGTCCAGGTTCACATCGTCGTCCAGGGGAACCTTCCGACTATGCACTTTCAAAATCGCCGCCCGCCCAACTTTGGTGGGGCGATCGATCGTGACATGGCGATCAAACCGACCCGGACGCAGCAGTGCGGGATCCAGCACATCGGGGCGATTCGTTGCCGCAATCACAATCACCGCTTCTGTTTGCTGAAATCCATCCATTTCACTGAGGATCTGATTCAGGGTCTGTTCCCGTTCATCATGGCCCCCCCCCATTCCTGCTCCTCGAATCCGACCGACGGCATCGATTTCGTCGATAAACAGAATGGAAGGAGCACTTTCTTTGGCGGTTCGGAACATGTCACGGACACGGCTTGCTCCGACGCCAACGAACATCTGAATAAATTCCGATCCGTTAATCGCAAAAAACGGAACGCCCGCCTCGCCAGCCGTCGCCCGGGCCAACAGGGTTTTACCAGTCCCCGGTGGACCAATCAGCAAGACCCCCTTGGGAATCTGAGCCCCGAGCCGCTGAAACTTAGCCGGAGTCTTCAGAAACTCGACAATTTCCTGCAAATCCTGCTTGGCATGCTCCATCGCCGCCACGTCGTCAAAGGTCGTTTGCTGATCATGTGGCTTAAAGCGTTTCGCTGGACTACGGATGAAACTTCCCAACGGTCCCGACCCAAAGGGATCACTGTTTTTGCGAATGTTGTTCCACAGAAACCAGACGATAAATATGATGGGAAGCATCGTAATCAGCAAATAGGCAAACTCACGAGGATTAAACAATCCGTCTGAATACTTCGCGCGGATCTTGACGCCATTCGCCATCAAATGATTTTTCAATTCATGATCCAGGTGAACCGGCAGCACGAGGGTGAATTTTTTCGTCAACTTCGAACCCTTGGGGTCTGGTGATTCGGGAATCTTTTTCCATTCCCCTTCCACAATGTCTCCGTTGAACTCAACCAATTCAATGTTTCCCTGTTCCGCTTGTTTCCAAACGAAAACATAGTCCACTGTCGCGGGTCGGCTCAAACTGAAAAGGAACATCCCAATGATCAGAACCACTGCCGCCAATAGAGCCCATGAAGGGGAAAACCACGGAGCACTCCCCTCCTGACGTGGTTCGCGCTTTGAAGAAGAATCTGGACCGTTATTCTTTAAGTTATCAGTCATGCGTAAATCCGTGTTTTTTCAATTCTCTGAAGTCATTGCAGGGAAATTGTAGTTTGTTTCAAGTGTTCGGCGATCAGAAATCCCAGCTCGCGGTCGCTCAGCCGCAGAAATCCCAAATCCCGTTGGCTCGTGATCGAGATTCCGTATGATCGAAATTCAGTCTTTCCACCAATACCTCAGAATGCACAAGATGGCTTGAAACCCGTCTTTCATGCCGATGTGCTTCCCTTCTTGATAGGTACGGCCGTGATAACTGACCGACATTTCAAATACGCGTAAACGACGGCGGGCGATCTTCGCGGTCAACTCGGGCTCGATTCCAAATCGATCTTGCTTTAATGTGGGCCAAATATCTGCCAAAGCATTCCGGGTGAACACTTTATAGCAGGTTTCCATATCAGTCAGGTTCAGGTTCGTGAACCCATTTGACAACATTGTCAAAACTTTGTTCCCCACCGAATGCCAAAAATAGAGCACTCGGTGTTCCTGCCCCCCCAAAAAACGACTTCCATAGACCACATCCGCAGATCCATCAATGATCGGATGCAGCAAGCGAGGGTACTCGGCGGGATTATACTCCAAATCCGCATCCTGGATGACAATCGCATCCCCTTTCGCTTTGGAAAATCCCGTCCGAACAGCGGCCCCTTTTCCCCTGTTCACTTCGTGATACGTCACGCTGATCGCGTTCATGGGATCCGGATTGGCGGCCGCCTCACGTTCGAGCTCACGCAAGATCTCGCGAGTATTGTCTTTGCTGCAATCTTCGACCAATACCAACTCTTTGCGAATCGGGACGGCCCGCACACGGTCAATCAGCACTCGCAGCGTTCGCTCCTCATTGTAAATGGGAATGACGACCGACAACAGAAAATCATCAGGGATGGCGTACAGCCCCAATTGCCGACAAGCTGCCTGGCCTAATGTTTCTTCCAGCGCCTGATACCACCTCTGTGAGTAGGGCAACGCTTTATCATCAAATTCCGGGGAAATCATGCAGGCTCCAGAGCTCGAACTGCGAAAAGGAGTTTCCTCAAATCGGCTGCGGTGGGATATCGTCGCGAAGAATAAGGCATTGTTGTACATTCTGACAGCGCTGCTGTCATCCGAGATGACCTCGACGGCAAGCGTATCCCGGCAGATTTCAAATTGCAGAAAAATTCGACTTGACGATCCCCGTCACAACCCGCTTGACAATCAAACGGTACTCCATTCGACTGTGGCGAATCTTCCAATCACGTAAACTCCCGATTTTGAGGTATTCATGGCGATGCAGCGGTTGGTTTTGACGGACGCCGATTCAGGAATCCACCTCAATCCGGGTGAACTGGGGCCCAGCAATTCCCCGGCATTGCCTGGAACCTCAAACTGGTCGATTCGCTGGCGAACCCTCCGCGGCGGCACCTCGGAAGGGGTCGATGTCGTTGAACTGGATAATGGTCCCCTGTCGCTGGCGATTCTACCAACCCGTGGAATGGGAATTTGGAAAGGACGCTATCACGAACTTCCTCTCGCATGGAAATCACCCGTCGAACGTCCTGTGCACCCCGCCTTCGTCAACCAACTCGATCGAGGTGGCATCGGCTGGCTGCATGGATTCAATGAATTGCTCTGTCGATGTGGCCTGGCTTTCATGGGCCCCCCCGGTGACGACCAAGGGGAAAAATTGACCCTGCACGGTCGTATTGCCAACCTTCCCGCTCATCGAGTCGAAGTCTGCATCGATACCGATGGTCCAGGAGCCCTGGAAGTCACCGGCGTCATCGACGAATGCTCGATGTTCGGGCCACGCTGGCGATTGACTTCCACAATCCGGCTTGAAGCCGGCTCCAATCGCTGCTCGATTGTTGACGAGATCACCAATCTCGGCGGACAGCCTGCCGAACTTTCTCTCCTCTATCATATCAATATCGGACGCCCCTTTCTGGAACCGCTCGCCTCCTACGCACTCCCCAGCCTCGAAGTCGCACCACGAGACGCCACTGCGGCCAAAGGGATCGATCAATACACCGTTTATGATCCCCCTGTTGCTGGCTTTGCCGAGCAAGCCTATTTTCATACCCCGCTGGGGGGAACCGATGGCTGGTCGACCGCCTTACTCACGAATGCGACGCAACAAGCCGGTTTTGCTGTCCATTTCCAAACCCGCCAACTCCCCGCTTTTTGTGTCTGGAAGAATACCGGCGCAGAAGCAGATGGCTACGTGACTGGCTTGGAACCGGGGATCAATTTTCCCAATTTCCGGGCTTATGAACGACAACAAGGTCGATTGCCAAAGATTCAACCCGGACAGACCTACCGAACCGAGCTGGCACTCGAAGTGGCCAATACCCGAGATTCCGTCCAGAAAATTCAGGATCGCATTCACCAGTTGCAAGGAACGACCGCGCCGATCATCCACCGCCAGCCCGTCGCACGACTCTCTGCCGCCGGAACCTGACGGATCGGTCGTCCTGAACAGTACCCGCTCATAAAAATTCGCTGGAATCTGTCGGTTCGGTTCGGTTTCTGCCGACCCGAATCGATAGATTCAAGTCCATCCAAACATCCTTCGATGATTTGATGAGCCCTTGTTGCCGAATCCGCATTTCGTTGCTTTGCCGCACGAGTTGACGACTGATGTCCACCACCGATCAATCCATCGCACCCCAGTCTCCCCCGCCGGAAACGGCTTTCGGCATGGCCATTTCGTTGCTGTTTTGGTTTTGTCTGCTGCTGGCAGCACTGTTCTTCGCCGCCGTGTCACTCGCCCCCAAACTCCTCGACTCGCTGCAGCTCCGCAGCCAATTTGACCGAAATCAACGCCAACTGGTCGCGATGGAACGTCAGACCGAACAACTTCAGCGGGTCATCGAAGCGATTCAAACCGATGCGGATTTTTCTGCCGAGTTAACCCGCATCGAATTCGATGCCGTCCTCCCCGGAGAAGAAGTGATTCCCGTCGAGATGGACCTGAAACTCGATCTCCGCTCGCTCGAAACCCCCGCCCTCCCACCCGTTCAAGCCGTTCAAGAATGGTTCGAACCGATCGTGCTTCGCCTGGCCAGTGACACCCGCTTGCGAAACGGTTTTCTCGGCGCTGCGATCCTGCTCGTCATTGTCTCGTTCACCGCCTGCGCACCCGCCGGCACCGAAGACCCCTCTCATCCCCAGGGACATGATTCGCTCTGGGGTCAGTTTCGTAAACGCTATGCCCGGTGAATCAGCCTGGTGTTTTTGGTTCCGCGACAAACCAAGCAGTTTTCAGTTTTCCGTTTTCCGTTTTCAGTTTTCAGAATCTTGACATTTCTTCTCGTCCTATTCGTGCGATTCGTCTGATTCGTGGTTTACAATCTTCGCATTTTTCGAAACGGGTGTGATTCACCAATCCACTGCAGTATTCGGATGGATTTGCCTGAACGCTTCTGTAAGCGGGGAACCACGAAGCCGGTCAAGACCGAGCAGTCCAATCATCACAGCTATCAAGGGAGACGGATCAAGGACCGAAGTCGTTATGTTTGCTGCAGAGTCAATGATTGATACCTTGCGCATGGGGTTTGTGGCTGAACCGTTTTTCTCACATCGCAAGATTTTTCCAAACCCCTCAGCGTGAGCAGCAGCCTCACTGACGCTCAATCCAATCCACTCATCCAGCCCAGCTGACTCAATTTGACCATTCTGCGGAATACCTCTCTAGGCGATTTTGCCCGATTCTGCGAAATTCCCCCGCTGATGTTCGCTGTTCCGTTGGGATTTCGGTTTTGAATTTCCTCCGTTTCAAACTTACTCCGTTTCAAATTTACAGAGCCACCATCGCTCGCATGACCCATTCTGAGCCCTCTTTTGTGACCGACGATCAAGCGGCTGCGGCAACTCGCGCTGTTCGAGCAACTTCGTCGCGTTACCAACTGCTGGTGACCGCCATCGTCCTGGCCAGTCAGCTGGTGGCGGGCTGCCGAGTGGTTCAGCCTCCACAGGGACTTCCGGCAAAATACACCCTAGAGAATGAGCATCTCGTCGTGCAAAGTGATGTGAAACTGACCCGAAACCATGAATTGCTCCGCGATCTCGATCGCCTGCGCGAAGAAATTCTGTCGACGCTGGATCTCCCCGTCCAAAAGCAACCAGTGGTCGTCTACCTGTTCGCCGACGAAGCACGCTATGCCCATTATTTACAGACGCGCTATCCCAGGCTTCCTCCCCGTCGCGCTTACTTTGTCGGGACCAGCAAAGAACTGGCGGTTTACACCTATTGGGGAGAACGCATTCAGGAAGACTTGCGGCACGAGTTCACGCATGGAGTCCTCCATGCCACCCTTAAGGATGTCCCCCTGTGGCTGGACGAAGGATTGGCGGAATATTTTGAAGTGACCAGTCAGCCGACGGGAATGAATCGTGAATACGCCATGAATCTCGCCGCCGAAATCGCCACCGGCTGGAAGCCAGACCTGGATCGACTCGAATCACTCGAAGCCGTCGATCAAATGCACAAGCCGGACTATCAAGAGTCCTGGGCTTGGGTCCATTTCCTGCTTCAGCACAGTGAAGATTCCCGCGCCGTCCTGACCAGCTACCTGCACGAGCTTCGGACCAACCCGCAGCCCGGACTCCTCTCGTCGCGCCTCCGCACCGTGATCCCCACTGCAGACCGGCGATTCCTCAGTCACGCCGGTGAGCTGACTGATGGAGTGGTTCGCATCGGACGAATTCAAGAAAAGTAATCGCCACGAACAGGATCCATCGTGATTCAGCCTCCGCTTGGGGACGCATCCCTGGGGACGCATTGTCAAGGTTCGCCGGTCTCCTACTGAGGTACGGTAATCCGTTCGATCATCCTACGTTTGGGATGACACAGGAAAATCTGTCGATTCGGAAATCCCTTGGCAACCGCCGACAGGTCGGTCACCCCACGACGATAGCGTGCTCGTAATACCAGATCGGCAAGTCCGGGGTTGTTCACTACATAGTCCACATGTTGATCATCCAGGTCCGCCTCGATCAACACCATCGCCGACTCGGCTCCATTCCGCCGCAGCTCTGTGTTCAGCCAGCGGTCAAACTCGGCATACTGCCGACGGGGATACCGCAGCGAACTGGTCGCATTCGCAATCCGCGGGATCCCCGAGGCGGGAATCGCCGGAGTGGAAGTCCACAGCGTTCGCAGCGGCAGATAAATCCCCCCCAGCGAGACCAGCAGCAGCAAGCCCCACCACCAGGGCATCAGCCAGCGTCCCTGACTCTTCCAGTCCCGAAACAACAGATCGGTCGCCAACCCCAGTAGCAGTGACCAGAGCAGCGCCGACTCGAAGACATAATGCCATCCCATAATCCCCGCATACCAGTAAGGAATATGAATCGCATGCAGCGAAAGAATCGCCAGGCCGATCGGTTTCCAGCGCGGGTCACAGCGGGGGATCATCGCCACCACCACGACCATACTCAGCAGCAGCGGAATCAGATCAAACGTCCATAACCAACTCGACAACAAGCGATCACGGACATTGGTCGCGGCCAGTTCCCCAGTCAAATTGACCGCCCAGCGATCGTAGCTTTCAATCACCTTGGGTCCTACTTTTTGCTCACCCCGTACGACATTGTCAAATCCATACACGTGCCGAGGCGTGTACAGATCCGTATACAACTGATAGGGAGAAGTTTTCCAAGACCCCGTCACCTCATAATGGTACGCCAGCATCACCGTCCAGCCGATCACCAGCGGGATCCCCATCGCCAGCACCGTTTTCCACCGCAGCAGCGGCCTGAAGGGGGATTGAGTCTGCTTCGAGCAAACCAGCCAAGAGAGAAAAACCAACCCAAACGGCAAACCGACCCCCGCCGCCGTTGCGGGTCGGCAGAGCATGGCAAAGCTGAGTCCACAGCCGGACCAGCAGATATCGCCAATCGAGCCTGTCCGTTGCCATTTCACAAACATCCAGACAAACAGCGATAGCCCCACCAGTGTCGGTTGATGAGCCAGCAGCAGATTGGCAAACAGCGCAATCCCCGGCGACAGGGCACAAGTCATCCCGCTGAGGATTGCCAAGCGCAGTCGTCCCAACTCATAACCGGTCCAGAACACAAAGACCGAGGCGAGTGCGCTGGCGAACCAATGACCCCAATGCGGGTGCCCCAGCAGAACCCAGGGGGCCAGCCACAGTCCGGTCCCCGGATAGTAGCGGCTCGCCATTCGTCCTTCATTCAGCACATGCATCTGGTCAAACAGTTCGGGCATGTTCGCCGAACTGGGGACGGAAAAAGCTCCGGAAAGCAACGTTTTTGCCTGAAATAAATAGCTGTATTCGTCATGGTAAGCGGGAGGAAGATCAACCATCCCCCGACCAACCAGAAAACAGGTCGTCAGGGAAGTCAGGCCAACCAGCACCGCAAACCACAGGGCGCGACGATCACTCGAGGCGGTCGTTTCCCCCTCGTGTCTGGAGACCATCGCGTGTCGGCGTTCAATCATCCAGACCACAGGCGCGATCACCAGCACCAGGAATTGCACGGTTGCCAGTGCGGGATCCCACTCGGCAATCAGATTCAGCATCCCCGCCAGACAGGCCAAGACCCCCAGCAGCCACGCCAGTCCCTGCACGGCGACCGGCACCCGCTTCGGTGGTACAACAGATTTTCGAGCCGCAGTCATGGCTGATTTCGAGCCTACCAATTTCGAGCCAACAAATGGATAGCGAACACAGGAATTAAGAGTCTGCCTGACAACCCGCTTTCGAGCAAGCGGACCCGCCGAATTCTCGGTTCACCTCGCCGCGATCCTCGTTTCGCCCCGCCGGAAATACCGTTTCACCGCGATACCGTTTCACCGCGCCTCGAAGAGAAGCGCGTCAACCGGCACTCATGCCCATCCCGAGGTGTCATCGATCGCTTGAGGATTTCCGTCGACTTTGTTCGTCTGATGATGACCCGATAACCCAAGATCCCAGGCCGCCACACCCCAACCGACTTGGGTCAGGGGACCGAACCTTGTGGCAGGAAAGCATCTCGGTCAGAATGCCACCAAGTTTTATCTGTGCTCTCTTTCGTCGGTACTCTCTTGCTGAAAGTGTTTCGTGAAATGGTGAATGTGGGGATCCTCGGGGCGACTGGCTACACCGCTCTCGAATTGATGAAAATTCTCGTCAATCATCCGGAAGCCAAACTGACCGCATTGACCTCCCGTCAAGAGGGTTCTCCCCCTGTCTCAGCGGTTCATCCGAGTCTCACAGGTCGACTGGACATTCGTTGCGAAGATTTGAAGCCAGCCGAAGTGGCCGCGCGGGCTGAATTTGTCTTCTGTGCCTTGCCCCATGTGGCCAGCATGGCGGTTGTACCCGATTTGCTTGCTGCGGGCTGTCGCGTGATCGATCTGAGTGCGGATTATCGCTTAACCGACCCGGCCGTCTATGCCCATTGGTATGGCCACATCCACACCGATCCCGGACGGCTCAGCTCGACCCCTTACGGCCTTCCGGAACTGTTTGCCGAGCGGATCAAGCCGGCGACGCTGGTTGCCAATCCCGGCTGTTATACCAGCACCTCGATCTTGGGGTTGGCCCCCGCCATTTGCGGTGGATTTGTGGAACCGACCGGAATCATCATCGATGCCAAAAGTGGGGTGAGTGGCGCCGGTCGAACACCGAAGCTCAATACGTTATACTCCGAGTGCAACGAAAGTTTTTCCGCTTACAGCGTGGGAACCCATCGTCACATGCCGGAAATCGAACAGGTCCTATCGGATGCCTCGGGAGCCCAGGTCGAAGTCCTCTTCACACCGCATCTGGTCCCGATGGATCGGGGGATTCTGGCGACGATTTATGCCAAGCCGAAACGCCCCGTGACGCAGGACGAACTGCTGGCCGAGTACCGCCGTTTTTATGCCGGAAAACCATTCGTCCGCGTGGTCGATCATCTTCCCGTGACCAAAGACAGTGCCAACACAAACTTCTGTGACATCACGGTGCGCGTGGTCAAGGGTCGAGTCGTCATCGTGGCGTGCCTGGATAATCTGATCAAAGGGGCCTCGGGGGTTGCCATTCAAAACCTGAACCTGATGGCCGGCTTCCCGGAAACCATGGGCCTGCTCCCCTGCGGCAGGTGATGGGGATTGCCTCTTGTGCCAACGGCCAGTCCCGTCATCATTCCATTTGCCTTCGCCGCAACGCGGCGTCAGTGAATCGCCAGGGGTGTAAACCCCTGGAAATCGCCCTCGCCCGTCACCTCCGCCGCAACCCGGGGAAAGCACAACCCCAGTAAGCCCCACCCAACTTCGCTTGGGATTGATCGCAATTCCTTACGACGTTCACCCCGTTGGGGTTCTGGCATGTGTTCGTGCCGGTTTCCAGGGGCTTACGCACCCTGGCTATTGACTTACGTCCCCTTGGGACTGGGAATACAAAGGAACCGCCAGCGGAGTCCCCATCCGTGTTAGACTCCTTTTCACGATGATCCGACTTGCGGTAGGGGCGCCCAAACAGCATCCGATCTCGCAATCCGGCTTCAAAACAACGTATCCCATCGAGCCTGCCATTGTCCCACGAAGCCTGCCCCATCATCCTTGACAAACACTTCCTCGCCGGCCATTTTGGCCAGTATTTCTCGCCAAATCAAACAAAATCAAAACCGAAGATTCAGGCCGTTCCAGCAAAGTGGGGTCCCTTTTTTAAGGCAGCCCAGTGTCCCCATGATTTCTCATTTCCAAAGCCCGCATCAAGGCGATAAAATCACACACCAAGATGGTCCAGCCGAGTGGAGTACTCTTGGTTGATCTTTCACGTTCGGCCACGGAGAATTCATGCCATTTCCTGATGCCGAGCACGCGATCGTTACGCAAGAAAAGCTCTGCAACTATCTGCTTAATCCCGCCCATCCGGTTGGCGGGACCAAGGCTGCTTGGTTTGCTTCGATTGGATATACACATCAGAACTGGGAACAACTTCGTAGCGACCTTTTGCGAGTTGCCGAATCTTGTGAGAACTTCATTCCCAAGTCGTCACCCTTCGGCGTAAAATATGCTACCGAAGGCGAAATTGGATGCGGCGGGTAACGACCGGCAATGGTTGTCGCCGTTTGGATTGTTGAAGAAAATCTCTCCCCTCGACTTGTGACTGCGTATCCGGAAAAAAAATGATGATCGCGGAACATTCCCTGGTTGTTCTCATTGATGACCATCTCGGCGAGGGTCTTCATGTCGGAGTTGTGGTCCACATTTACGGCGACGGTAAAGCGTACGAAGTGGAATTTGTCGATGGTGATGGATCCACAATTGCGCTCTTAACTCTAGGATCGTCGGATGTCCGACCGATCGAAGCTGGCGAACTGTTGCACACGCGACGCCGAGCATAGAGCCGAACATGCCGTTCCAGAGGAATGGAGTACTCTCCGCTGACGTCGAGTATTCTCCCATCCGCTGGGATCAAGTCAATCGGTGACAAAAACCGATCTGCGGTGACTCGGGATTCTACGGCAATTGGCGACACCCGCCTTCGGATCCACTTCGTTGCCAACCGCTGCCGGTATCACGGCCCCAATGGAATTGTCTGAGAATTCCTGTTTCGGTTGGCTAGTCGCTGATGCGGCGGAGGCGGAATTGTCATTGGCTGGTAACAATGACTGTAGTCGGCGCTGAACCGAGGTGTAATCGCTTTGTTCGAGCGTCTCGGCCATGGCCGCCCGGATGGGGTTCAAGTCGACATACGCGGCACAGGCCAACAGTGCCGCTTCATCCAATAATCAGACTGCCCGAAAGCGACTCTGCCAGAATTTACCGAATTGATTGTCTTCCCGATTGGCCCGAACCACGATGTATTGACACAACACCCGCATCCACCAACCGAGATCACTCATACGCAACCGGACGATCTCCAGTTTTCGCGGGTCATTCCGGATGCAATTGAGTTCAAACTCATTCGGTTCCTCGGGATCCCCCGCCGCAGCGGAAAGGAGACTAGCACCGCAGACGGAGCCAGTCCACTTTCCGCCGGACCCGCCGCTGAATTCGTCCGTACCGGACAATTCAACAACCACCGACGAGCGACCTCGGCATGATCCGAAGTGGACACAACATCCGGACGAGACCTCAGAATCAAATCAAACGTAATCAAAACAGCTGAATCAATTTGCTTGAGGAATTTTGCAACGCATTTTCAAGCTAAAACCATGTCCCCACGGTCCTTTTGCAGTATTTCTGGAATTCTGCCGATTTTTCAGAAATTTTATGACAGGCTGATCGATCGGCTTACGTTAGCTTAGGTGGGCGTAGAATTTTGAGATTCCTGACTCACCATCTCCGTCCAGGCACAACACCACATGCATAGTGTTTGACGGCAGAAATTGGACATATCCAGTTAACTCAAGAAGTAGAAGACGCAGAAATGCGAGCACGATTACCCAATTGAACAGATCCCCTGAAATGGCCGAGCAATCAAAGGAAAAAAGGGGACGCCTCTGATATTGATTTCCGGATGGAATTGCGTTGAGGGCAGTCCACAGGGGAAAGAATTCGAATCCGCAGATCACCGTCGCTGCTGACAGTGACTCGTACGAGTCGTATGGTAAATCAACGAATCCCGAACATGGCATTTAACACGGCGGGGCCGGTACGCCGCTAGTTAATTTGAACGTTGGGCACCCGAATTAAGGAATCAAACTCATGGCCCTCGATCTCGACGATTCGTTTAGCTTCAACGGAGAAATCAAAGTGGTCAGGACTCATTGACTTCGAACTCGCAGTGTCGAAATTACCGCATTGTGCTGAACTCTAACGTTATCCGGCTACGGATTACGCTCTACCACAGAATCCGGTCTCTACGCGAGGATCACAGAATGCCTGCCGCATACACACATCTCTACGTCACGAAGCGAATTCTGGACGCCATCCAAAACGGGTCACGTGCAGATGGCAAGTTAATAGTCAAACTGCTTGGAGTTGATTCAACGATCAAGGGCGTGCACATCACGGATTCAATGGCCGCTATGCTGACGTCTCATGCAAGTTCGTTCCGGGCTGGTGCTCTGGGACCGGACTTCTTTCCCGACGTTATTGAAGGAATTACGGTCTCCCATCAGCCTGATTTGCAGAGTCGAACGCTAGACGAGTTTCATCAAATTATGAGCGAATCACTTGATAACCCAAGCGATTCTCAGCTTGCCTTTTGCTTTGGCTGGCTAACGCATGTTTGTGCCGACGTGTTTGGGCACCATTGGGTGTGTTTAGAGTCCGGAGACGACTTCAAGACGTGGACTGGGACTGCGCCCGAAGTTATCCGCCTGCACCTTGGAATCGAAAAACTTTGGGACTCCGAGTTGCGTGCCCACGAAGACGCAGCCGCCGAGGACTTCCGCTTGGATGTCGATTTCGTGCGCGAGTTAACCCTCGAGCCAGATTCCGCACTTTGCGGTACGTTCTACAAAGACGGCGACAACAAGGTGTTGTCCAGTTTGATATTCGCATTGCAACTCGCTGGATGGCATGACTCCGCCGCAGATAATGCCGAGGATTTCGCCAATCGGATTGATCAAAATGCCTTTTCCCGTGCGTGTCCAGTCTGCGATGGAACAGCGCTTGTCAGCGACGTAGTTCGTGAATCTTGTCCCACTTGTGCGGCAGCTGGTATGGTTGCTCGCACTGAGAAACTCAACTGCCCAGGCTGCCGCGCTACAGGACTGGTCAATAAGAACTGTCCAACCTGCAACGCCGCAGGTCATATCGACGAGAAGATTCGCAAGTGCGCGATATGCCGCGGTT
>CAMBQP010000028.1 GCA_945869955.1 Schlesneria paludicola DSM 18645 | reverse complement strand
TTTCTGTAGAGCCTCGCGTGTCACGTCGAAATAAAAAAATTGAAGAAGAGATTCCGCATTCATTCTTTATCCGTCCGCAGGAAAAGTTGCTGATCGATGCCCTTCCCGAGTTGACGGGGAATCGAGTGATCTGCACGTCTGCCGGTCGTGCTCAGTTTGCCGTGGCTTATGCCACCGATCATCCCGAAGCGGTTGTCGATTGCTGGTTTCTCGACGTGTTTCACAAAACCCAAAGTGAATTCCGGATCAGTGAAGATGGGCCACCGCCGGCGAACCTGAATCTGTTCTGCCAACCCGATCTTCCCGACCATGAGGCCGATCTGGTTGCTTTCGCCTTCAAGAAGGGGGGCGAGGCCGAGCTAACCCGTGAATTGATGCAGCAGGGACATCAACGACTCGTTGAAGGGGGGCGAATGATCGTCTCAACCGACAACGATGAGGACCAGTGGATTCACAGTGAACTGCGTGAGCTGTTCCCGAAGGTGACTCGACGCCCCATCCGCAAGCAGGGGACGGTCTATTTTGCGACCAAGGTCAATCCGCTAAGAAAGATTCGGGACTTTGATTGCGAATTTGCCTTCCGCGATCGCGGAAAGTTGATTTATGCCTACAGCCGACCGGGGGTCTTCAGTCATCGGCACATTGACCCTGGTGCACGTGCGCTAATGAACATCATGGAAGTGAAGTCTGGGATGAAAATCCTGGATCTCGGTTGTGGTGCTGGTACCGTCTCGCTGGCGGCGGCCTTTGCCGCCGAGAATGTGGCGTTGCACGCGGTCGACTCCAATGCCCGGGCGATCCAGTCGCTGGAACGGGGGATTGCCAAAAACGAAGCGCCGGGAGTGACGTATGCACTCGATGCGGATGGAGCGTCACCGGCATCCGATGAATTTGATTTAGCGCTCGCGAATCCACCCTACTTCTCGAATTATGCGATCGCAGACCTGTTTCTGGATACCGCGCATCGAGCCCTGAAGCCCAAGTCCAAGGTGCTGATTGTCACCAAGACCCCGAACTGGTTCGTCGAGCGGATGCCTCTGTGGTACGCCGACGTGGAAGTCGGGGAAGTCAACGGCTATTGGATTGTGACCGGACGTAAGCGGAAGGAACAATTTACCGACCAGCCTCGTGGTCGTCGTTCGCAAGAGCGGGAAGAATACGAATGACGTTTTGGATGGTGGTCGAGCCAGGCGGATGCTCGGCTTTGGCGTTTTGCGGTGAGGTTTTGCTGCGGTGATGCGAGCCAGTCATGGTCCAGCGGCCCACTGCTCGGCGGGGGACTCGGTCTCGTTTGGTTTCGCTGATCATGAGCGTGTGATAGGGTGAAGCGGTCTGCAGGCCTCGTCTGGAGGTCTCTGCCGTCGTTTCCCTTCACATTCTGAGGAGCAACCATGACTGAATCGACCGCTATTCCCTTTTCTCCTGAGTCGCAACCGACTGGGCTGGCCCGACGTTCGTTCCTTGCAGCCACGGTGGGTGCCGTGGGACTGGCAGCCTCGAAGGCGTTGGCTCGTGATTACGGGCCGAACGCACAGCCTGTTCGTTATCCCGATCCCGATATCGTATCGCTGGATCCACGCTTCAAAAAATATGCGCTCGGAAACACCCCGATTCAACGGATTTTTCATAGTCCGGAAATGTTGTGGGCGGAGGGTCCTGCCTGGAATGGTGTCGGCAAATACCTGCTTTGGAGCGACATTCCGAATAACGTGCAGTTGCGATGGCTGGAAGAAGATGGCCACGTCAGCACGTTCCGCCACCCTGCTGGAAACAGCAATGGAAACACGTTTGATTTTCAGGGGCGCCAGATTTCGTTTGAGCACGGGAATCGACGTGTTGTCCGTTATGAATACGATGGTTCGATCACGGTGCTGGCAGACAAGTTTGATGGCAAGCCGCTGAATGCTCCGAACGATGGAGCCGTTCATCCAAACGGCGACATCTGGTTCACCGACCCTGGCTATGGCAGCCTGATGAACTACGAGGGAGAAAAGTCTCCCAATGACTCGAAGCAACCGAATCAGAAGGAAGCCATCTATCGGATCGACGGCAAGACGCTGAAGATTGAAAAGATGTCGGACGAGATCTTCAAGCCAAACGGGCTTTGTTTTTCGCCGGATTACAAGAAGTTGTATGTGGCGGATACCGGAGCCTCGCACTACGACGATGCGCCGAAAAACATCAAAGTCTGGGATATCGTCGAAGAGAAGAAGCTGGCCAAGGGAAGGGAATTTGCTTCGATGAAGCTGAAACTGGCGAATGGCGAAGTGGCTGCCGGATTTGCCGACGGCATTCGCTGCGATGTCGATGGAAACATCTGGGCCAGTGCCGGGTGGGTCGGGGAAGGCTATGACGGCGTCCATGTCTTTGAACCGAAGGAGGGAGTTCGCATCGGCCAGATACATCTCCCGGAAATCTGCAGCAATGTTTGTTTCGGTGGGACCAAGCGGAACCGGTTGTTCATGACCGCCAGTACCTCGGTTTACGCGGTTTATGTCGAAACTCGGGGAGCCCATATCACCTGAGATTCTGCGAGACGACAGGGGATGGACGCAGATGTCCATCCCCTTCGGCGGCCCAAGGGAAATTGGTGGCGAGTTGTTCGAACAGCTTGTCTCCCCTAGAATTATTAAGAGTTGGTGGAACGATCGGTGGCTGGCACCATGTTTGTTGCGTGTTGAAAGAGGTTTCATGTTACCCCGTCGTGAAGTGTTTCCGCATGTGATTGAAATGAACTACCAAGCCCGACGACGGCTCGGTTGCTCGGTCTATCTGGTTCACGATCGGGGGGAGTGGCTACTGATTGATATCGGTTTTCAAGATACGACCGACGAGATCATTGACCTGATCCGTCAACTCGATTTTTCGCTGGCAAGCTGTAAATATCTGGTGGCGACCCATGCGGACGTGGATCATATTCAGGGCTTGAAGCGGGCCAAGGAACTCCTTCCCGGAGCGACCACAGTGGGGCACCCCGAATGCCAGCAATTGCTGGCGGCGGGTGACCGCATTGTGACCTATGCCGAAATCTCGGCCCAGGGGATTTCCATCGACCTCCCCGAGATCAAAATTGAACAGACCATCAACGAGGGTTCGACGTTAAAGGTTGGTGATCTTTCGCTGGAAGTCTGGAACACCCCCGGCCATACCCCCAGCCAGCTTGCTTTTCGTGTGGGCGACCTGTTGTTTTCAGGGGACAATATTTATCGCGATGGAGGGGTCGGCAATATCGATGCGCATCATGGATCAGATATTCCCGCCTTCATTCATTCGCTGGAACGGATTCGTGATTCGGACGTGAAATGGCTCCTCCCCAGTCATGGTCCGATCTTCCGCAAGGATCGAGCTCAGCTCCAGCGAACGATTGACCGTTTGACGGGATATCAGCATATGGCCGATTTTGGAACCTGCGCCGTTGACTGGCCTTTGTTGGATGAGTGGGAAGCGGAACTTGCACGGGGATTTAATCCGGATCAAGCCTGAGCTTGTCACAACAGGGTTCACCACAATACGCAGATCTGACTGCGCATGCTGCCGTGCGTTGCTATCGATCATACTGCCGCAGGACAGGCGTCAAAAACCGCGATCACCGACGCCGGTTTTGGTTGCGATTTGCGGAATCCGTTTCATCACCGGTTGTATTACCAGGGCCAGTCGAAACCGAGATCGAGAGCGGGGGCCGAGTGCGTCAAGGCGCCAACGCTGATCCGCTCGACTCCGGTCCGAGCAATCCCCCGCACCGTATCGAGGTTCACTCCGCCTGAGGCTTCCAGCAGTACTTTCGGTGCGGTCTGATCTCTGAGTTTCACTGCGGTTTGCAACATGTCGACGGGCATGTTATCGAGCAAAACAATATCGGGATGGCCTCCCAGAGCATCTTGGAGTTGTTCAAGAGTATCGACTTCGACTTCAATCGACACCTGACGCGGTGATTTGGCTCGCGCCGCCTGAACTGCGGCGGCGATGCTGGCGGATTGAGTCCAGGCGGCAAGATGGTTGTCTTTGATCAGAACTCCATCATAGAGACCCATTCGGTGGTTCGTTCCCCCGCCACAACGAACCGCATACTTCTGTAAGAGTCGCCAGCCCGGCAGCGTTTTTCGAGTATCGAGGATTTTGGCCCGTGTCCCCGCGACTGCGTCAACAAAGGTTCGCGTGAGTGATGCGATGCCACTCAGGTGCGTCATGAAATTGAGCATGGTTCGCTCACCAACCAGCAGCGTTCTCAGCGGCCCCGAGACTTCGGCGATGATTGTTCCGGGCGCAACAGTGTCCCCGTCGTGCCGATATGATTCCCAACGCACGGCGGGGTCGAGTGTGGCAAAAACCATCCGTCCAATCGGGGCACCGGACAGAATTCCTGCTTTTCGAGACGCCACTTGAACGCGAGCCTGCTGGTCCGGCGGGATCAACGCCTGGCAGGTGAGATCACCCGTTGAGGAGAGGTCCTCGGCCAGAGCCAGATCGATCAGAGTTTTTGCGGCGGATTGTTCGGCACTTGCAAAGGTTTCTTCAATCATGGGCTCGACTTGCGGGAGAGGGAAAGGGGGGCGAATGACACTGGGGTTGGTGCAGAATTGGCTGGTAACGAATTGGGTGGGGCCTCTTACCAATTCGTACGCAGACGAGACGGACTCAAGGGAGCTCTGCCAACCTCGTTTCGGCGAGTTTTGAGCCATGCCTGGCCGCCGCCTGCCAATGCAGTTTTGCAACCCCCCATTTCCCGGCCGCTTCAGCTCGTTGAGCGAGTTGCTCAGAACGAATGAAATTGGTCACGGGAGAGGGGGGGCTCGTCGACCGGCGATCGTCCCTGGCCTCTTTGAGGGTCGGGTGCGGGATTTGATTTTTGTGGATGTTTGACGGGGCGGAATTTAAGATGGCTTCGTCCATCGCTTGCAGGTCGTGGATGTAGACTCCGGTTGAAATGGAGGTGTTTTGCCGTGCGAACCCCAGAGAAGACCCGGAACGAAATGGCCCCGATCGGTTTCGCTGGGATTGTGCAGACGAGACCCCGCCCAGGAACGCATTCCCCCGGTCCGGGACCGAAACGGTGGTCCGCACCCCGGTTGTACTGACGACGGGTTGCTGAATCATCTGTTGCGCCAGTAACGGTCCGCTCGAGCCAAACAACAAAGCAAAAACCACACGCAAGCACATCGGATTTGTCTCCTTCGACAACAGGCTGGAAAGATTCTACAGTGATGATTCGTGATTCGACAACAGACGATCAGCTCAATCTTAATGGCCCTGTTTTCAAGGATTTAAAGATGTCCGCGTTTCGATATTGCCTGAATGCCAGCACCATCCGACCAACTCCCATCTTGGATAAAATTCGGATTGCTGGCGAAGTCGGATACGTTGCCATCGAATTGTGGCACGATGACATTGAAGCGTATGTCGCCGCAGGGGGAAAACTCTCAGACATTCGTAAAGCTCTTGACGATCAGCGGCTCGAACTCCCCACGACGATCTACCTGAGTGGCTGGTGTGATACGACGGGTGCCGAACATGCTGCCGGGCTGGAACTTTGTAAAAAACGACTGGCCGACGCCGCAGCCCTCGGTGCCATTTACTCTATCGCCAGCCCCGCGGGAGGAAACGTGGATGTGGCACTCGCCGCAAAGAACTATGCCGAGCTCCTCACGCTCGGCCAGTCCTTTGGCGTCAAACCAGCCATGGAATATCTCGGATTCGTCGACCAGATCAACACGATCGAGTCTGCACTCGAAATCATGACTCTCTCGAAACATCCTGAAGCGACTATTGTTGTCGACCCCTTCCACAATTTCCGCGGGGGTGGCTCGTTCAGTTCGCTCGGGCTGCTGCGTGGCGATCAGATTGCGATCAGCCATTTCAATGACACCCCGGCTTCCCCCCCGCGCGAGCAACAGCATGATCACAGTCGGGTGATGCCAGGCGAGGGGCATCTCGATTTGAAGCAGTGGGTCGGATTGCTCAAGCAGCAGGGCTATTCCCGCTGGCTATCGCTGGAACTGTTCCGGGAAGACCTGTGGGCCCGCGATCCTCGCGAAGTGGCGCGGATCGGACTCGAAAAGATGAAGGCTGCCGTCGAGTCATAACTTGGCGGACACGGGTGGCTGCCCCGGACGCCAGTGCGGGGGAGCAACCAGAAAGGAGATGAGGACCAGCAGGCCGAATACTGAATAAATGGCGGTAAACACCCACGGGGGAAGATCGTAAAACAGCCAGTCGTGAACCAGGTTCGCGATAAAATCTCCCGAGTAGGCTTCCTGCTGGGCAAGCTCGCGCAACTGGTGTTCCCACGTCGTCAGTGGGCAGGTGATCCCTGCCCACGCCTCGGCGACGACAATCAGGATCATCGACAGATGACCACACCGCCACCAAACATTGCGCGCCCAAGGCTGCCGAAATAGAATTCCGAGCCAGATGGCAGGAAGCCCCAAAACGACGACCAGTACATAGGTCATGTGCAGTAGCACAATCGCATCGGCAGCAAGTCGATAAAAAAGTGGCATGGTCAGCAGATCCTGTCTGATTTCTGATTTTTGGAGGACCCAGCCTTATGTGTTTTTTGGGTTGGTCGCATGAGCGTTTTCGGGGGCGAACAACTGAACCACGCAATCGGCAATAATCTCGTTTTCACCCTGGGCTCGTTCGTGACTCAGCGCCTGCCAGAGGGAGGCTCCGCGTTCAACACAGAGTTTGAGTTTCGTTGACAGTCGGTCAAGTTCGAGCGCTGCGGCAGGATGACGTTTCCATTCGGCCATCAAGGCTGCCGGTATTTCTTTAATCTGTTGTACCGCAGTGAAGTCGACCAAGCCAACCAAGAGTGGGTTCATCCTGCCGGCGATCATCGAGCGAACATCGTCCTGATAAGCAATCATGGTTTTTCCCAGTGTCCAGGCGATGGCCGCTTCCGAGACCGCTCCCTCATCGGGAACCCGTCCGTTCAAGTTCCAGACCACCGAATTACAGGCGATCACCAACTGGTACACATCGAGCGCAAAGATCGCTTCATGCAAAAAGGCTCCGGCCAAGTCGGCTTCCCAGCCGCGATCAATCAGAACCTCGCGCACCAACCGAAACTCCATGCCGTCACGATGGGGAAGGTAAACCGAATGCCCCTGTGCCACCAGCACATCGGCAATGGCACTCATTTCATCCCGTTCCGACTGATTGAACAGTGGCCCGGCACAGTAAACTCGAAGAGATTCCATCAGATCAATCTTCCCACGCCATCAACCCGGTGCAGCGACGAGATGTCCGCCATGGCGAATGTCTCGCCACCTGATTTCACGAGAAATCAGGGATTTTGTCGAGATCAGGGTTTGGGTTTCCAGAGGAACAAGAGAGCCGCTGCGACCAGTTCACTCACAAACCAGACCACTCGCAATAACCCCGCGACGATCACCGCAGATGAGGGGCTGATCTCTGGCTGCGATTGCAGGGCTTCAATCAGCAGTCCTTCCCGAACCCCCAGGCCACCGGGGGCCAGCAAGACAACAAAACCACCAACAGTGGAAAGCGTACAGGCCCCCAGCCACAGAGGGAACGAGGTCAGCTCAAAAGGGGTGTCGGAAATCGACTGCATTACGCAGCCCAGACTCAGGGCATGGCAAACCCAGCCAAATGCGGTGACGACCAATCCGCGTGAAATGAGTCCCGCCGAAATCGTCGGGATCGTGCCGGTATCACTCCCGCCGGCAGGGATCAATTTGCGTCCGAGTTGCGAAAAGAGCCACGCCGAGACTGGTGTCGAGGCAAACAGCAGAGTCAGGACAGTGATCGGCACCAAGTACGATGTTTCGAGCAGCTTGGTCCACCGTTCAGGGAGCCAGGTTTGCAGGGGGATGAGAAACAATGTGGGCGAAAACGCCAGGCAGAGTGCGGTCCCGGCGGCCATAAAAACCAGCGTTTCATAGGCAGCGGTGACACCCGCCAGCAGTCGACTGACCCCAGACTCTTTCACCAATGACCCACGAATCACCAGGACCAGACCCTTACCAGGAATATATTTTCCCAGATGCCCGACATAATAAGCCCGAATGGCATTCTTCCATCCCAGCGGCTGCTGCAGATGAATCAACAGTGATCGCCAGAACCAGACCGATGGTAACCAGCCCACAAGATACGCCACAGACGCTGCCATCAACCAGATTGAGTGAATCTGAATCGACTGGGGTGGTGCCATTTTCCAGAGCTGAAGAGCTCGCTGCCCGACAAACAGAAACACAATTGCAAAGAGTCCCCATTTGATGAACGGCCAGAAGCGAGTGAACTGATTGCCACTGTTGTTCACCGAGCCGGGAGCCCCCGTATTCGGCGGATGATGCAGAATTACCCCCGCAATCAGGTCCACAGTCCGCTGGGTCGCTCCTCGCTGTGTCCCCACAAAGGCTCGAGCGGCGTTCCCCAAGCGTCTGGCTTCAGCGGGATGTCTCAGTAACTCCTGCAGTGTCTCAGTTAACGCCGCAGGCCCGGTCACAACCCGCGCCCCCTCTTGCGAAAGTAACGCTTCCGTAACATCTTTGAAGTTCCACGTGTTCGGGCCGAACAAGACCGCCGCTCCATATCCGGCAGGTTCGATCATATTCTGGCCACCACGGTTCGTTAGACTCCCCCCAACGAAGGCGATATCGGCCATTCCCCAACAGGCGGCCAATTCCCCCAACGTATCGAGCAATGCAACCACCGGTAGCGCTTTAGGATCCTGATTCCCGCTGACCAACGTCGACGTTCCGGCAGCAACTTCGCTGCGGCGAATGATCGCGCAACCCCGCTGGCGAATCATCGCGGCAACCTCATGGAATCGTTCCTGATGCCGCGGAACAATCACCAGACGAAGCTGCGGAAAATCGTTTCTGAGCGCGAGCCAGGCATCCAGTGCATACGACTCTTCGGGGTCCTGAGTACTTCCCGCAATGAAAATCTGATCGGAATCTTGAAGCTGAAAGCTGCGGCGAATTTCGGTTGTTTTCGGGTTATTACGATCCACTTCCACGCGATCAAACTTGATGTTACCCGTCACGATCACCCGCTCAGCCGGAGCCCCTAAGGCAGTCAGACGCTGAGCGTATGTTTCCGACTGAACCGCCAGAACCTCGAAGCAGGCAAGCAGTCGCCGCATGAGCGGCCTGAGCCGCGAGTAACCCCGAAAACTTTTCTCACCCATCCGACCATTGATCAGCACGAGGGGAATCTGGCGTCGCTGAGCGGTCAGTATCAGGTTGGGCCACAATTCGAGTTCGACGAGCACAATCACAGCAGGATGAATGGCAGCAAGAGCATGGTCAATCGCCCAACTCAAATCGAGCGGGAAGAACGAGACGGTATAATGGGGATATTTCTTGATCGCCACGTCGTAACCGGTTTCGGTAGTGACGGTGAGAAAGAGTTCAGCATCCGGGAATCGGACTGCAGTGTCATCCAGAACTTTTTGTAGTTGTAAGACTTCCCCGACACTGACGGCATGAAACCACAGGCAGGTTCGTTCTGGATGTTGACGTACCAGTCGCCCTGTTAGCTTTTCACGCCAGCCCCGTCGATATTTTCCCTGCGTGACACGGCGAAAGAGCAATAGCGGCGCGATCGCAACCAGCAGTAACAGGTACAAACCGTTCAGCAGCCAGCGAAAAACAAAGGGCATCCTCTCCCCTTACGATGCAAACAGGGTCTGCTCAAAAATCGACTCAAGATCAGCCGCAGCAGGCTTCTCTCGTTTGCAAGCCCTGTTGCAATCACGACGAATCAGGTTGAAAGACTCGTCATCGTCCGGTGACACTCCTAGTACCAACCCTTTTCGTATAGACCCTCTTCCCGTGGACTTCTTTAAACCCGCGAGCACTCGTAGACTTTAGCGGCCGATTCATGTCGCGCCATGGCACTTCTTATATTTCTTGCCGCTGCCGCAGGGACAAGGATCATTCCGGCCGACACGACTACCAAAGTTTCGAATCGGTTCGACCGCCGGTGTACCGGGGGATGATCGATTTCCCCCCTCTTGCTGTTCCAGGGCAGGGTGATCATCGTCGATGTCTTCGATCGGCGATTCGTGAACCTGTGAGGTAATCTGCCATCGGTCCGCAGTTGGCTCGGGAATTTCCACAGCGATGCGAAAGATGGTTCCCGTGACTTGGGAGGCAATGCGATCCCACATCTGTTCAAAGGCGCGCATCCCTTCCCGACGGTATTCGACCTTGGGGTCCTTCTGGGCATAGCCGACAAGTCCGATCCCCGACTTCAGCTGATCCATGAAGTAGAGATGATCTTTCCATGAGGTATCGAGTGTTTCCAGTGCAACCGAGCGTTCGGCGTGGTGGATTTCGTACCGATAGGTTTGTTCGATCTGATTCCGAATGGTCCGTTCCAGCGTCGTACGATTCCCCTTGGCAAGCTCGTCCGGAACCAGTTGCAAATTCAACGTGTGGTTGGCCCAGGTCGCAATCTCGTTAAGCACTGCGGGGTTCTTGGGAACTTGCGTGGTCAAGAGCGGATATTGCTGCGATTCCTGGGCTGACTTGGGGCCATATGCGGTATTCAGTAGCTCATCCAGTTTTGCACTGAGTTGCTGCCCATGACTCACAAATGTTTTGCTAACGCCCATTAACATCTGGGTGATATCGGCCTTCGACTTGGATTCGACCTCTTCAATCGAGAGTGATGTTCCAAAACGGCCATTGGCCCAGTCGACCAGTCCCGGCTTGTTGTAGCGGGTCAGCCCATTATGCTCGGTCATAAAGTGTGATAGACCGACCGAGACGGGAAACTCGACTTCTTTTCGCTGATAGAGTTCGCTGATCTTCTGGGCAATGATGGTCGTGCAATCTTCCGGCGAATGGCCCTCGAATTCGACGGGTGAGCATTCAATCCCATACTGCTGTTGCAACCATTGGCACAAGGATTGACGACCCCATTTTTCATCAAGCAAATGCGTCACCGGCTCAAAGTCAAAACGATTGATCGCTTCAATCGATCGCTGATAGAGATGCTCATGCAACTTGCCGGTATCCAGCGATTCAGGATCCCCTTCGGTGAGGAACGCAATTTTGCGTAACTCGCGTTCATTGGTATTCAGTCCATAGTTCGTATTGACCCAGCGAGACAAGGCCTGCCAGTTTTGTTCACGGGCATCGGCATCACGGGGAAGGCTGTCTTCCACTTGTTCACGAATACTTTCGTAGGCATGCCGATCAGCGCGATCCTTGAGGAAGGCGACTAATTGATCCGGTACCATATCGCGAACTTCTCGCAGCTTTAATTCCAGGCCACAATTTTGTTTGGCCCAGGCGAGCACACTTTCCCAGCGATAGCCCGGCTTGAGAAAATATTCGGTTTTGCCTGCCAGTTGTTTGTCGATCATCGCCAGAATCAGTGCTCGACAATCCGCCCCTTCGAGAATTCCTTGTCGGTATGAATAAACGCGTTTACGTTGTTCGTCCATGACCTCGTCGTATTCGAGCAAATGTTTCCGCTGCTCGAAGAAGCGTTCTTCAACCTTCTTTTGTGAGCTTTCAATCTGGCGCGTCACCATCGCGTGCTCGATGCGCTCGCCCTCCTGCATGCCGAGTCGGGCGAGCATGTTTTTGACCATGTCACCACCAAACTTTCGCATCAGGTCGTCTTCCAGCGAAATGAAGAACCGACTTGATCCATTGTCACCCTGGCGACCGGCCCGGCCCCGCAACTGCAGATCGATCCGGCGCGAATCGTGGCGTTCGGTCCCAATTACGTGCAGTCCACCTAGGTCCGCAACCACTTGTCCTTCGTCTTCCATCCCCTCACGTTTGGCAATCTTCTTGGTGAGATCATTCCAGACCGCTTTGGGGACATCGAGTCGCGTCGGATAGAGCGGACGGCCATCCTCATTTTTCATCTGCTTGAGTTCGTCCCAAGCCAGATATTCGGGGTTACCGCCCAGGATAATATCGGTTCCTCGCCCTGCCATATTGGTGGCGATCGTGACGGACCCTTTACGTCCCGCCTGTGCGATCGTCTCGGCTTCACGTTCGGCATATTCCGGCTTGGCATTCAGCAGCTTGTGCCTCACACCGTTCTTCGTCAGTTTATGGCTGAGCTTTTCTGAATTCTCGATCGAAACCGTTCCCAGCAGAATGGGGCGGCCGGTCGTGTGCACTTCTTTGATTTCTTCAACAACCGCATTCCATTTTTCGGGCTCAGTCCGGTAGACGGCATCGGGATAAGTGATGCGCGCCAGCGGGCGATTCGTCGGAACGGTAATCACATCGAGATTGTAGATTTTGATGAACTCGGCCGCTTCCGTCATCGCCGTACCGGTCATCCCCGAGAGTTTTTTATACAACTTGAAGAAATTCTGCAGGGTGATGGTCGCAAGAGTCTGCGTTTCTTCCTTAATCCGCACCCCTTCTTTCGCTTCCACCGCCTGATGCAAACCGTCGCTCCATTGACGACCTTCCATCATACGACCGGTGTGCTCATCAACGATCGTGATTTCATCACCCCGCACGATATAGTTCACATCTCGTTTGTAAAGATGGTGTGCGCGCAGCGAATTGTCGATCAGATGCGGCCACTCCATATTCCCGGCGGTGTAAAAGCTCTCGACTCCTGCCAATTCTTCGGCTAATCGGATACCCGCTTCGGTCAAATGGCAGGTGTGTTCCTTCTCTTTGACCTCAAAGTGAACGTCTCGCTGTAACTGTCGGGCAATCTTTTCGGCTTTGGGGTACTTGGTGATATCGTCGTGAGCTCGTCCGGAAATGATCAGCGGGGTGCGTGCTTCATCGATCAGAATGTTGTCGATTTCATCGATAATTGCGTACGTCAACTTCCCTTGAACTTGATCTTCGGCAAACATTTTCATGTTGTCGCGCAAGTAATCAAACCCGAATTCGTTATTGGTCCCATAGGTAATGTCACAGGCGTAAGCGGCTTTTCGTTCGTGGGTGTCCATATTCGATTGAATGGCCCCGATGGTCAGACCCAGTCCCATGTGCAGCGGACCCATCCATTCCATGTCGCGTTGGGCCAGATAGTCGTTAACCGTGATGACATGCACCGATCCGGCAATCGCGTTCAGAAAGGCTGGCAACGAAGCGACCAGCGTCTTTCCTTCACCGGTTGCCATTTCGGCAATCATCCCTTTGTGCAGGAAATAGCCGCCGACCATCTGAACGTCATAGTGACGCATCTTCAAATAGCGTTTTCCGGCCTCGCGTACTGCAGCAAAAGCTTCCGGTAGCAGCATATCCAGGGTTTCGCCTGCAGCCAGTCGTCGCCGCATCTTCACCGTCGTCTCGCGCAATTCCCCGTCACTCAACGCTTCCAGATCGGACTCCAGCCGATTGATGCGATCCAGGAAAGAACCGGGCAGAATCGTCGTTGTCCCGCGCTTGTCGCGTGAGTACCCAATCTGGCGAACACGTCGTTCGTTGGAAGCACCGAACCAGTGTGTGATGAACCGCTCGGTCCCACCCAGTACGAGGTTAAATGCATCGCCGACTTTGTCCAGGATTTCCATGATTCATCCGTTGAGTAACGTGCTGCGCAGTCGCCGCCAAAATTTCAGTCAATCTTGGTCAAGGTTCATTCTTGAATCCACGAGTTCTGCCTGTTTCCGTTCGAAATACTGCCGAAATCCTGTGATTCTGCCATACTGACAGCTCACACCCGATGAACAGCAAATCAAAATGGAGGCAGCGAGTTCAAAGACCGATTCGAGGTTTTCGATTCAAGCGACGTAACTTCCTTGCTGATGGCAGTTTATTTGGCTGTTACAACCGGGTCAATCCCGTCTCATGCCATAAACTGTTGCTCCGGCCTTCCACGCATCTGCAACCCAGATGCCATCCTGTCCAAGATTGCAAAATTAACATCACAGAAAGTCTTCTGGCCGACCATGAAAAAGGGATTGGAAATCGAATCCAGGTCGAGGCCCCTTTTTCCTAGTCCATTCTCTAACGTGTCACAGACGCTGCTCATTAAAAACAGGATTTTAGACGATTGTCACAGGCCGTTTTGAGCGAGAATGCCGAACAGAAATTCGACGGAGAAAGGTGACAACCCTGTCGGAAGAGGCGGTGTGCAGATTAGAATCTCAAAATCGGCCTACCAGACACAGGGTAGCCAGTTTGAATCGAAGTTTTGAAACGAAGGACTGCAGTTGATGGATTGCTTGCTGGCTGCTGATCGTTGGAATGAACTCGCCAATCGAATTCTCGATGGGCATGAATTAACGGCCGAAGAGGGGCTGAGCATCCTCCAATCAAAGGATGATGAATTACTCGATTTGCTGGCGGCGACCTATCGCGTCCGCAGAACCCATTTTGGAAACCGCGTTCATCTTTATTTTTTGAAAAATGCCAAAAGCGGCCTTTGCCCGGAAGACTGCGGCTATTGCTCACAGTCAATCATCTCGGAAGCAGAAATCCCTCGTTATGCCCTGCTGAACGAAGCAAAACTGATGGAAGGGGCCGAACGGGCGGTTGCCTCACAGGCCCGCACCTATTGCATCGTTGCCTCAGGTCGAGGTCCCAGCAATCGTGAAATTGACCATATCGCCAGCACCGTCACCAAGATCAAAGACAAATACGGCCTGCACATTTGTTGTTGCCTCGGTTTACTCAAACCCGAACAGGCTGAGACCTTGAAAGCCGCCGGGGTCGATCGAATCAACCATAATCTCAATACCAGCCGTGGTTTTTACGACACCATCTGCTCAACCCACAGTTATGACGATCGGCTGCAAACTCTCCGTGCCGTTCGCAACGCCGGCATGGAACTTTGCAGTGGCTTGATTGTCGGGATGGGCGAGACAGACCGTGATCTTGTCGATGTCGCT
The DNA here is from genome assembly GCA_945869955.1 of Schlesneria paludicola DSM 18645. Classification (GTDB taxonomy): domain Bacteria; phylum Planctomycetota; class Planctomycetia; order Planctomycetales; family Planctomycetaceae; genus Schlesneria; species Schlesneria paludicola_B. The sequence goes on along the minus strand of CAMBQP010000028.1, from coordinate 23,738 downwards.
TTTGAGTTGCGAACGCTCGGCGTCCATTCCACCCCCGTCAACTTTCTGCACTCGATTGATGGAACGCCACTGGAACGGAAGTGGGACCTGAATCCACGTTACTGCCTGAAAACCCTCTGCATGTTCCGTCTGGCAAACCCAGCGGTTGAACTGCGTGTCTCGGGGGGGCGCGAAGTCAACCTGAGATCAATGCAGGCTATGAGTCTCTACGCAGCCAATTCCATGTTTGTCAGCGACTACCTTACGACAAAAGGGCAACCTGCCGCAGACGATTTTAAAATGGTAGCCGATCTCGGCTTTGAAATTGTGATTGGTGACCACGAAGCGTATCAGGCGTGGAAAGCAACCGAATCGACTCCCGCAACTACATCGACTCCCGCACCTACCGAGTGCTGCGAGGGAAATTCCATCTCGTGTCACGGCTAAACGAGATTATTGCAGAATTTTTCGGTCATTGATGACACAAATCGATTCATGACAGAAATCCAGTGCCGATTTGATGAATCGGCACGTCAAGCAGTCACTTGCCTCTCGGATCGTTGACTCCGATGTCAGCACAGGACCGCAAGTCAGCCGGATCGGAAACAAAAAACGGCTTGAACCTAATTGGTTCAAGCCGTTTTTCTCATTTCAATCCACCGAGAAATTCTCTTGTTGAGATTTCTTCGGGTGACTATTTCCCATCGGTCGAGCTATTCGACAAATCAGGTTCATTCAACAGGTTGGCCCGCTGAGCCATGATTCGATCTCGTTCAGCGTAGATTTCTGCCAATGCTTCCGGCTTAATCTTCACCTCGGACTGCTGATGCAACTGGAATCCCGTTCCGGCAGGAATCAAGTGACCCAAGATCACGTTTTCCTTGAGCCCCACCAGATTATCAATTTTTCCTGCAATCGCAGCTTCGGTCAGCACCTTCGTCGTCTCTTGGAAACTGGCCGCAGAGATAAAGCTATCGCTCTGGACTGCGGCTTTGGTAATACCCAGCAATTGCGTACTGGCATTGGCAGGATGAGGCTTTGCCGATTTGACCAATGCCCCGCCCGAACCTTCAATTTCCCGATTGACTTGCTCGATAGTCTCCAGCGGAACAACATCACCTTCCTGGAACTCGGAATCACCGGGGTCGGTAATCCGGGCACTGGACTGCAGCTTCTGATTAATCTTGCGGAATTCAAAGCGGTCGACAAGTACGCCAGGAAGCATAATTGTGTCGCCGACTTCTTCGACTTTCAGTTTGCGGAGCATCTGAGACAACACAATTTCAATGTGCTTATCATCAATCACCACACGCTGTGATCGATACACGTTCTGAATCTCGTGCAATAGATACTGTTGCACAGCCTCTTCGCCGCTGACTCGCAAAATATCATGCGGCACAAGCGGCCCTCGAACCAGGGCATCACCCGCACGAACCTGATCTTTTGCGTGAACGAGCAACTGTTTACCGTGAGGAATCACGTGCTCTTTTTCAGTTCCGTCGATTCCACGAACAATAATAATTCGCTTGCCACGCTTCTTTTCAGCGACAAGTTCGATTTCACCGTCGATCTCAGCAATGATCGCAGGTTCTTTCGGCTTTCTTGCTTCAAAGAGCTCGGTCACCCGTGGCAGACCACCAGTGATGTCTTGAGTACCAGAGGTTTCACGCGGATTCTTGGCAAGTACGGTCCCTGCAGAAATCTGCTGTCCCTCAACCACTTCAATACTGGCACGTTCAGGCAGGTAATAGAAGTCGAGAATCGTACCGGTCGAGTCTTCCAGCACAATCTGCGGATGCAGTTCACCCTTATGCTCGATGACCGTCTTACGAATGTTGCCGCTCGGATCTTTTTCAGACCGAATCGACTGGCCTTCAACCAAGTCCTCAAAGCGAACTTTACCCCCTACTTCGCAAAGGATCGGGATTGAGTGCTGATCCCAGGTACAGAGGACTTGACCGATGATTACGGTTTCATTCTCGGCAACCTGCAACACCGCACCTGTCGGAACCGTATAACGTTCCAGTTCACGGTCCTTCGCATCGACCACGACCAGCTCGCCGTTTCGCCCAAGTACGACGCTCTTGCCATCTGAATTCACAACGCTGCGAATCCGTGCGAGACGAACTTGACCATTTCGACGAGACTTGATTTCACTTTCCTGGATGTCCTTGATGGCCACCCCACCAATGTGGAACGTTCGCATCGTCAATTGAGTACCAGGTTCACCGATACTCTGTGCGGCGATGATCCCAACCGCCAAGCCCTCTTCTACCAGCGAACCGGTTGACAAGTCCATACCATAGCACAGTCGGCACATCCCCAAGTCAGAGTCACACGTCATCGGGCTGCGGACCTGGATTTTTTCCAAACCCATCTCTTCGATCTTCCGCGAAATTTCGACGGTGATCATCTCGTCTTCACGAACAATGACCTCATCGGTAATCGGGTTCACGATATTCTGCCGACTCACTCGCCCGCGAATGGCGTCCGCAAGACTGACTTCCACCTTCTCGTTGCGGTAAACAACCCCGCGGGTAATCCCCTTGGTGGTTTGGCAGTCATGAGTCGTAACAACCATATTCTGGCAAATATCTGCCAGCTTACGGGTCAAATAACCGCTGTCTGCCGTTTTCAAAGCCGTATCAGCCAGACCTTTACGGGCACCGTGCGTCGAACTGAAGTATTCCAGTACCGACAATCCCTCGCGGAAGTTCGCCTTGATCGGGGTTTCGATGATTTCGCCACTCGGCTTTGCCATCAAACCTCGCATCCCGGCGAGCTGACGAATCTGTTCCTGACCCCCTCGTGCACCCGAGTCTGCCATCAGATAAACAGGGTTTACGTAGTGACCATTATCGCGAACATCGTTCTTAAACGCATCCATCATCGCGATTTTGATCAAATCGCTTGCATGCGTCCAGGTGTCGAGAACCTGTTCGTAACGTTCTTTCGCAGTGATCACGCCCTTTTCATACAGCTTTTGCTTCTTCAGCACCGTCGACTCGGCAGCGGTGATCACCTTTTCCTTGTTATCAGGAGTCTTCAAGTCGCTCGCGGCGAATGAAAGACCGCTGCGTGTTGATTCACGGAAGCCGACTTCTTTCATCCGATCCAGCAACTTGATCGTCTGGCGACGGCCGAGTTCCAGGTAACAGTCGGAAATGACGTTGGCCAGATCCTTGTTCTTCATCGTGATGTTGTAGTACGCCATCTTTGCAGGCAGAATGTCATTAAACATGACACGCCCCACACTGGTTTCCACTACGCCACCAAGCTTGTACTCGTCGGATCCTTCACCCTTGACCCGCTTGTCCTTCGGCATCCGAACCTTGATCATGGTGTGCAGAGTCGCTTTGCCGAGCAGAAACGCAGTGTGAACTTCTTGCGTCGAGGCAAAAATCATTCCGTGACCGGGACGATCTTCCTTCTTCAGCGTGACGTAATAGCAACCCATCACGATATCTTGTGATGGACTGATGATCGGCGCACCGTTGGAAGGACTGAAGATGTTGTTTGTTGACATCATCAGTGTCGTCGCTTCAACCTGGGCCTCGATCGACAACGGCAGATGAACTGCCATCTGATCACCGTCGAAGTCCGCGTTAAAGCCCTTACACACGAGCGGATGAATCCGGATCGCATTACCTTCGACCAGAATTGGCTCAAACGCCTGAATACCCATACGGTGCAAAGTCGGGGCTCGGTTCAGCAGTACTGGATGATTGGTGATCACCTCTTCGAGAATATCCCAAACCTCTTCATCGCGTCGCTCAAGCATCCGCTTGGCACTCTTGATCGTGTCTGCGTGGCCCAACTCTTTCAAACGCCGAATAATAAACGGTTGATACAACTCAAGCGCAATCTTCTTCGGCAGACCGCACTGGTGAAGTTCCAGGTTGGGACCGACGACGATCACACTTCTTGCCGAATAATCGACGCGCTTACCGAGCAGGTTTTCGCGGAAACGCCCCTGCTTACCCTTGATCATGTCGGTCAGCGATTTGAGCGGCCGGTTTGAGGAACCCAAAACCGGTCGCTTGCAGCGATTGTTGTCAAACAACGCATCCACTGATTGCTGCAACATCCGTTTTTCGTTGCGGACAATCACCTCAGGTGCATTCAGGTCAACCAGCTTCTTCAGTCGGTTGTTTCGATTGATAATCCGGCGATAAAGGTCATTCAAATCGCTGGTGGCAAAATTTCCCGAATCCAACAACACCAGAGGACGAAGATCAGGTGGAATGACTGGTACGCAGTCCAAAACCATCCACTCGGGTTTGTTGTCGCTGTCACGAAGTGCTTCCGAGATTTTCAAACGCTTGATCAGCTCTTTTTTCTTCTGCTGACTCGTCGTCTTTTTCAACTCAATGCGCAACTGTGCAGATAACTCAACAAGATTCAGGCTCATCAGCAGCTTTTTGACTGCGTCCGCACCCATTTCAATCTCAAAAGTCGACTCACCATACTTGGCACGAGCCTGTCGCGCTTCTTCCTCGGTCAGCAATTGACCCTTCCGCAACGGCGTGTCGCCTGGGTCCAGTACGATGTAGTCCTGGAAATACACGACCTTTTCCAAGGCCGTCGTTTTGACATTCAACAAGGCACCCAAGCGACTGGGCATCGACTTGAAGAACCAGATGTGAACAACCGGGGCGGCGAGCTCAATATGGCCCATTCGCTTGCGGCGAACGCGACTATGAGTCACCTTCACGCCGCAGCGATCACAAATCATCCCTTTGTATTTCATGCCACGGTATTTCCCGCAGGCACATTCCCAGTCCTTTTCAGGTCCAAAAATCCGTTCACAGAACAGACCGTCCCGCTCGGGTCGGTACGTTCGGTAATTGATTGTTTCCGGTTTTTTTACTTCGCCAAATGACCAACCTCGAATGTCCTGCGGACTGGCAAGACCAATCTTGATGGCCGAGTATTCATTGACGCGATCGTATGTGGTTTCACCGACGCTCACGGCGTGCTCCTTGAAATGGCAGGCGGAAAGTCGAATGTGGCATAAGTTCAAGAGCCTTCGGGGATCGCCAATCCCTTGTCCAACTGATCACCAGTCACCAAACGCTATGTCAGCGTCCGAAGGCATTCAAGAGTGATTAGTTAGGGCTCTTTTCAAGTTGCATGTTCAAACAGAGACCGCGAATTTCATTGTTTAAAACCTCGAAGCTTGCTGGAGTACCGGCCTCAAGCGTGTTCTCGCCTTTGACCATCGATTCGTAGATCTTCGTACGGCCCTCGACATCATCGCTCTTCACTGTCAGCAGTTCCTGAAGAATGTATGCCGCACCGTAAGCTTCGAGTGCCCACACTTCCATCTCCCCAAACCGCTGACCACCAAACCGGGCTTTACCACCCAATGGTTGTTGAGTGATCAACGAATACGGTCCAGTGGCTCGTGCATGCACCTTGTCTTCAACCAAATGGTGCAGTTTAAGCATGTAAATGTATCCGACAGTCGTTTTCTGCTCAAACGGCTCACCCGTTCGCCCGTCATGCAATTGAGCCTTACCATCCTCTGGCAAACCGGCCTCAACCAACAGCGAACGAATGGTATCCTCTGACGGACTGTCAAACACTGGACTACGGACCTTAAACCCAAGTTTGGCCGCGGCCCAACCCAGATGGGTTTCCAGAATTTGACCGACGTTCATACGGCTCGGTACGCCCAGTGGATTCAGGATGATATCAACCGAGGTTCCATCTGCGAGAAATGGCATGTCCTCTTCAGGGAGAATCTTCGAGATCACCCCTTTGTTACCGTGTCGACCAGCCATCTTATCGCCAACAGAAATCTGTCGCTTTGAGGCCACATAGACTTTCACCATCTGCAGCACACCACTCGGCAACTCGTCGCCACGCTTCATCGTGTTGAGCTTACGATCGCGAGCGTCGATCGCTTCTTCAACAGGACCCCAGAACTCCTTGATCGCCTTCTTGCATTCAGATCGTTTCTGTGGACTCTTAATCTCTAGATTTTCAAATTTTCCAAGAAATTGTTCTGCGTAGGTCGCGACAAATTTATCATCGGTCAGCGTACGAATGTCACGGCTGTCATCGTCGGTCAACTTCTTCTCAAGTGCTTTCTCAAAATCCTTCAAAAACTCTCGGAACGCTGCCGCGATCGCTTCACTTCCGGAATCCTCTACGGATTTCAACTCGGCCTCAAACTTCTTTCGGTCACCCTCTGACAGACTCATCCGTCGCGAAAATTTTTCCGTGTGAATGACGATCCCCTCAGTACCGCTCGGTACCTCAAGAGACTCGTTCTTCACATCCTCGCCAGCCCGTCCGAAACTTGCATGCAACAACTTCTCTTCGGGTGTCAACTCGGTCTTTGCTTTCGGCGAAACCTTACCAACCAGAATATCGCCTGGTTCCACATAGGTTCCAACCTGAACAATCCCTTCTTCGCTCAAATGGCGGAGTGCCTTTTCGCTTACATTCGGAATATCACGCGTAAATTCTTCCCGGCCGAGTTTTGTCTCGCGTACTTCAACGTCAAATTCATCAATATGAATGGACGTGTAGACATCCTCTTTGACTAAACGCTCTGACAGAATGATCGCATCTTCAAAGTTGAAACCTTCGAAGGACATAAAGGCAACCAGTACGTTTCGTCCAAGTGCTAACTCACCCTTCGATGTCGCGGCACTATCACAGAGAATCTCGCCCTTTTTCACCTTCTGGCCGACCTTGACGATCGGCTTCTGATTGAGGCAGGTTCGTTCGTTCAGGCCGGTATATTTCCGCAGTGGAAATGATTTGCCTTCGAGTTCAATCCGATCGGCATCCACATAGGTGATTTTGCCAGACCGCTCAGCTCGCAATACCATCCCGGAACTCTCGGCAACTGCGGTCTCCAGGCCGGTACCCACCAGCGGTGCCTCAGCAACCAGCAGAGGAACCCCCTGCCTTTGCATGTTCGAGCCCATCAATGCACGGTTTGCATCGTCGTGCTCGAGGAAGGGAATTAAACCTGCCGAAACACCAACCATTTGACACGGTGATACGTCGATGTAGTGAACGTCTGTGGCAGCCATCCACACCACGTCGTTATGAAAACGTGCCATGACTCGGTCTTCGGCGATTTTGCCATCTTCAACACGAGTATCCGCCGGTGCGATGAAGACGCGAGCTTCTTCGTCAGCACGCAACCATTTGACCTCGTCACTCACCTTGCGGCCAATCACAGACCGATAAGGTGTGATCAAAAATCCGTAGTCATCGACTTTGGCAAAAATACTCAGACTGGAAATCAGTCCAATGTTCGTACCTTCGGGCGTTTCAATCGGACAGATTCGACCATAGTGCGAGATGTGCACATCGCGAACCTCGAAACCAGCCCGTTTACGATTCAAACCTCCGGGTCCGAGGGCACTCAAACGACGCTCATGGGTCAATGTCGCCAAAGGGTTGGTCTGATCGACAACCTGGGAAAGTTCACCGCGACCGAAGAAATACTCGATTGCAGCCGAGACACTCTTCGGATTCACCAATGTTCTTGGTGACATTTCTTCAACATCCTTCATCTGCATCCGCTCTTGAACAGTCCGGCGCAGCTTCAAGAAGCCTTTACGAATTTCTTCAGCAGCCAATTCATCAATCGTCCGCAATCGACGATTCCCCAAATTGTCGATGTCGTCAACGTGTGCCATGGGATCATCACCACGCAATTTGATCACGTACCGAATCGAATTGACGATATCTTCCGCCTTCAATGTCATTTCGGTGTCGGGAATATCTTGATCAAACTTACGATTGATCCGGAATCGACCGACACGACCGAGGCGATAACGATTGGCATCGAAAAACTTTTCGTTGAAAAGTTCCATCGCCTTTTCCAATTGCGGAGGATTCCCTGGACGCAAACGCTGATAAATTCGCAGAAGAGCGTCCTCATGCGTTACCGTTGGGTCTTCGAGAATACTCGATAAAGCCAATAAATCGACCTTATTGTCAACCGCCTCAATAACTTCCACTGTTTTGAGAGTTGAGTTGCGAATCTCTTCGCCCGTCGATTTCGTAATCAATTGGCCTAATTCGCAGATGATCTCGCCGCATTTCTCATGGTTCGCAGGGTAGACGATGTCATCGGCGGCGTACTTGCCGTTCAAATAGGCCGCTGCATCATCACGACCGCACTTGACCGTCTCGGTTTTGTAGAACAACTTGACCAGATTCGCGCTGGTCCCGTAGTCAGGATTCATGGCACGCAAAAAGGTCATTGCAGAAAACTTACCACTCTGGTCGATCCTTACTCCCAGGGTGTCCCGTTTACTGATGACAATTTCAATCCAGCTTCCACGTTCCGGAATCACTCGACAAGAAAACTGCTTTCTCTCGCCGGGTTCCGCAGATTGTACGAAGTCAACGCCCGGGGACCGATGCAATTGTGAGACAACCACCCGCTCGGAACCATTGATGATGAACTCACCACCACCGATCATGATCGGCATGTCGCCGAGATATACTTCTTCTTCAATCGGCTGCTCTTTCACCAACCGCAGCCAAATCCGAAATGGTCTTCCAAAGGTCAATCGCAACTGCCGGCATTCCAATTGGGTATAGCGTGGTTTGCCAAGTTCGTATTTAATGTACTCAAGTCGGTATTTCCCATCGTAACTTTCGATCGGGAATACCTCGCGGAGAATCGCCTCTAAACCCTCATCCTTCCGTTCTCGGGCATCCGCCTCCAACTGAAGAAAGCGAACATACGAGTCGGTCTGGATCCGGGTGAGGTCCGAAATCTCAAACGTTCCTTGAATCGAGCCAAAATTGCGGATTTCATTGGTCTGGATTGTGCGAACAGCAGGAATCGGCATCGAACAAAATCCCTTCAGAACAAATCACAACGAATACGAGAATGCGCTGTCAATCATACGATCAACCTTGCGTCTGTTCATCGAACTCGCGTCGGGCAAACTATTTCCAGCGTATCCCGCCGGTTAACATCAACAATTCTCATTTTCCCGCGGAAACCGAGGTTTGTATGTCCTGCGGATCCCCCAAGACTTCAATTCGACCATTGTTTTTCGCTGTAAACAAAACCGAACCACAGACTCAAGCCGATCGCAACTTGTGTTCCTGTCTCGATCGAGTCTATCACTACCGGTCAACACAGCATCCCAGATGGCGACTGATTTCGCAACTCTTGACTACAAGAGCGATCAGCCCGGAAAGAGCATGACTTCTCTCCGGGCTAATTCAGGCACCAAATTCGGATTTACTGATCAACACAATATGGTTTGGGCAACAAGGGACGAACGTATTCGTGCTTACTTGATCTCGCAAGTACCGCCAGCAGCTTCGACCTCGGCCTTCAGCTTCTTGGCGTCGTCTTCCGACACACCCGTCTTCAGGGCCTTTGGCACAGCTTCAACCAAGTCCTTGGCTTCTTTCAAGCCCAAACCGGTCGCTCCGCGCACAACCTTGATCACGTTGATCTTTGCTTCGCCAAATCCAGTCAGAATCACGTCAAATTCGGTCTTGGCTTCAACAACAGGTGCAGCAGCAGCAGGTCCTGCTGCCATCACAACGCCACCACCCGCTGGCTCAATGCCATGGACGTTCTTCAAATAATCCGACAACGCCTTTGCCTGCAGCAAAGTCAGAGCTACGATTTTGTTGCCCAATTCTTTCGTGGCATCGTCAAACGTCGCTTCGGTCATACTCATCAGCCTTTCTTAATTGCTCGATAACAGAAATGTTCTAAGTCGAAATCCTCACCGCCCAAACCATCCGAGCGACACTTATTTGTTCGACTACTCCGCACGCTCACTCAAGGTCTTAACCTGACCAGCCAGTTTGCCACCGGCACCCAACAGTGCCCCGGAAACTCGCGCTCCCGGCGACAGTATCAGACCAACCAGCTGGGATAGCGTTTCTTTGCGCCCAGGACTCTTGCTGAGTGTCTCGACATCGGTTGCGGTGAGCGATGTATCACCCAAGCCGCCACCTTTGATTTGCAGTACTTTGATCTTGTCAGCCCATTCCGTCAACTCGCGAGACAAAGCGACGATGTCCTCGCCACCAAACGCAAGAGTTGAAGGGCCTACCAATGCCTTGCCGACGCCTGAAAGACCAATCTCGCCCAACGCACGTCTGGCTACCGCGTTTTTTACGCCGAGCAAACGAATGTTCTTGACGCGGAGTGCGCTACGCAACCGATTAGCGCTCACGGCATCGACTTTGGAAACGTCAATCACCACAACTTCACGACAATCCCCGACAACCTTTTGGATGCCGTCGATCATTAAATCTTTAACGTATTTACTCATGGGATATCAAACCAACCGGAGGATAATCAAATCTGAATTAGACGGCGACTGTAATACTCGGTGTCATCGTTGCGCCGATCGCAACGTTCCGAATGTATTGACCTTTGGAAGTAGATGGCTTCAACGACCGAATGTATTTCAGCAACGCCTCCGCGTTTTCAACAAGATTCTCTTGAGAAAATGAGAGCCGACCGACAACACAGTGAACATTACCACCCGAATCGACTCGGAATTCGACTTTCCCTGCTTTGTACTCTCGTACCGCCGACGCGACATCCTGTGTCACCGTACCGGCCCGTGGTGACGGCATCAACCCGCGCGGGCCAAGAATCTTACCCAAAGGACCGACGACGCCCATCATGTCAGGTGTGGCAATTGCCACGTCAAAATCCATCCATCCCGCCTTAATTTTATCAGCGAGATCCTTGCCTCCAATGAAATCAGCACCCGCAGCGGTTGCGATGGCCGCGTTGTCGCCTTGAGTAAACACCAAAATTCGTTGTGTCTTCCCAATTCCGTGTGGCAATACGATGGAACCTCGTACGATTTGATCCGCCTGCTTGGGGTCCACACCCAAGCGAACAGCAATCGCAACGGTCTGATCAAATTTGCATTTGCGAATTTTTTCCGGCAAACCAGACTCGACTTTTTGCAGCACAGCGATTGCTGTTGCCAAATCTGAAGGAGGAACCGCCTCCAATACCTGTGTCAAGTGCCGAATACGCTTCGATTGTCGTGCCATATCAAACCCAAACCGAATTAAGGAATTACTTGCTTACTAATGTGCTCGCGACAAACGCTGCCGTCGACTCTCGTGGTGCACACCCGCGCCGCAACAAATCAAATCACTTCGATTCCCATGCTTCGCGCCGTGCCTGCGATCATCTTCGCCGCTTGCTCCACATTCGCGGTGTTCAAATCTTCGAATTTGGCCTTCGCGATCTCGATGAGCTGTGCCTGAGTCACACTACCCACCTTCTCTGTCCGTGCATTGTGAGCACCGGAAGCAATTTTCGCTGCCTGTTTCAGCAGGACTGAAGCAGGGGGACTCTTCAGCACAAAGGTGAATGTACGATCGTCGAAGATCGTGACTACGACTGGAACGATCATCCCATTTAATTCACGAGTCTTCTCGTTAAATTGCATGACGAACTGACCGAGGTTGATACCGTGAGGTCCGAGTGCTGTACCGACTGGTGGTGCAGGTGTCGCCTTCCCCCCGGCAATCTGAACCTTCACCTGAGCTTTGATTTTTGCTTGTTTTTTCGCCACCGGTCGTCTCCGCTCTTCCAAATTGCAGTTTGTTCACTGCGTTTATACGAATTCCGTCTTGTTCTTCAAAGCCTCTGGAGTTTCATCGTTGCAAACACGATGAACCGTCACATCATACCCGTTCAACCTGCCAGGCTTCCACATCCACAGGCGTACTTCGCCCGAAGATTTCGATCATCACTGTTAATTTTCCATTTGTGGGATCGACCGAACCAACTGTCCCGTCGAACGAACCAAATGGACCCTCGATAATCTTGACATTATCGCCCGACTTTAAATCGTGCTTCAACTTTGCCGGTTCCTCAGCGACCGCTTGACCGGCTCCCAACATTCGCTGAATCTCATGCATTGGCATCGGTGAAGGCTTTCCGGATGTCCCGGTGAAATCCCCAACACCACTCGTACTTCGGACCAAATACCAAGTGTCATCATTCAGCACCATCTGTACCATCAAATAGCCAGGATACAGTTTCTGCTCGACGACCTTCTTTTTTCCGTTTCGATTCTCAATGATCTTCTCGGTCGGTATCACAATCTCACCGAAAAAATCCTGCAATCCCTCTTGCCGCATTCTTCGCAACAGTGAATCGCGAATGGTCTTCTCGCGGTTACTTTGAATCTTCAAAACATACCAGTTCATCTGGGTGTCTTGGGAACCCTCTGCAACGGATTCCGATGTCATGATTGCTACCCTGTTGGTGAATGTCTGGAATCAAATTTGTTAAAACTGCGTGACAATCCCCGTCGATCAGGGATTTAACCTCAACACGCCTGTGACTTGTAAGAACCACTGCCAGAGGATGTCGTAGCCGAATAACAACGCACTGAAAATGAACATCGTCGCCAACACCACCACTGTGGCCCGTTGTAACTCGCCCCAGGATGGCCAAGTTACTTTAGTCATTTCCGACTCGACTTCGATCAAGAAATCAGCAAATGGCCGGTAGTTCACCGCCCGATAAGCCAACCATCCACCAACCGCAATCAAGCCAATCACCGTTGCAAACGCAATGGAACTGCCGAGATCGAGCAGCACTGAATGATATAACGCCTGGCATCCAAGCACCACTGTCAACAAAATTGCCGCAGCGGTGCCTCCACGCACCGTACGCCCCTGTTTTCGTTGATACAAATCAGCACTTAAGATACTTTTCAACAGCGTTTCGTGTTGAACTTTGGCCATAAATTCTTCCAAGTTACCGATTTGTCACGCAAAGCGCCTTACGTACCCAAAGGCCCTTGATCAAAACACGGGCGGAGGGAATTGAACCCCCAACACCTGGATTTGGAATCCAGTGCTCTGCCAATTGAGCTACGCCCGTTCGACTTAAACGAGGCTTATTTCTTGCGGGATTCCTTATGAATCGTATGACGCCGCAATTTCTTATTGTACTTTTTCAGCTCAAGTCGTTCGGTCCCCTTGGTCTCTTTCGAGATTCGGTAATTTCTGAGCCCGGTTTCAGTACATTCCAGCCAAACGAATTCTCGTGCCACGTGCCGACCCTCAATCCGATCAATAGTATACAGATTCAGCGGAAGCGGCGGCGTTAGCCACCGCTTCCATCAAAATACAGACCAACTCCGCCCAGAATCGCAACTGAAGACAGGAATCAGTCCAAAATCTTCGTTACCACACCGGAACCGACAGTCTTACCACCTTCGCGAATGGCGAATCGAATATTATCGGTCATGGCAATCGGCTTACCGAGTTCCACTTGCATGGTGACATTGTCACCTGGCATGCACATTTCTGCACCACCCAGCAGAGTGGTTGCACCAGTCACGTCCGTGGTTCGGAAGTAGAACTGTGGACGATATCCACTGAAGAATGGGGTCGAACGACCACCTTCTTCTTTACTCAAAACATAAACCTGACATTCAAACTTCGAATGTGGCTTGATCGAGCCAGGCTTGGCCAACACCTGGCCACGCTGTACGTCTTCTTTCTTGATTCCGCGGAGCAACACACCCACGTTGTCGCCGGCCATACCCTGATCCAGGGTCTTTTGGAACATTTCCACACCTGTACAGGTTGTTTCTTGTGGATCTGCCAAGCCCAGCAACGTGACTTTGTCACCAACCTTAAGCACGCCCTGCTCAATACGGCCGGTGACAACAGTACCGCGACCTTCGATCGAGAACACGTCTTCAATCGCCATCAACATCGGTTTGTCGATTTCACGGGCGGGTTCGGGAACGTCACGATCCAAGGCTTCCATCAGATTCGTGATGCACTGACTGAACTTGGGATCGGCTGGGTTGTCCAAAGCACCTTTCGCATTTCCACGAACGATCGCAATGTCATCACCGGGGAATTCGTATTTGTTGAGCAAATCACGAACTTCCATCTCAACCAATTCGAGCAATTCTTCGTCGTCGACGAGATCGCACTTATTCAAGAATACGACCAGAGCGGGAACGTTCACTTGCTTGGCAAGCAAAATATGTTCACGGGTCTGTGGCATCGGCCCGTCTGAGGCTGACACGACCAAAATCGCGCCGTCCATTTGGGCAGCACCAGTGATCATGTTCTTAATATAGTCGGCGTGACCGGGGCAATCGATATGCGCATAATGTCGATTCGGAGTCTCGTATTCGACGTGACTGACGGCAATCGTAACCGTCTTGGTGTCGTCGCGTACGGTACCGCCCTTGGCGATATCCGAATAGCTCTTAAATTTTGCCAGACCCTTGGCGGTCTGTACGGCAAGAATTGCGGCTGTTGTAGTCGTCTTACCGTGGTCGATGTGACCAATTGTGCCAACATTCACGTGTGGCTTTGTGCGTACAAACAGATCTTTCGCCATTTTGCTCGCAATCCTCTTTCTCTAACCGACCTGTTCACAACCAGACTGGAAAACACTTTAAAGAGCCAGACTGAAGGAAAGGCATTCCACTTGAAACCGACCTCGCCGCCAATGGCGAAGACCCGTAAGTCAACCGAACCCAAATACAAAGCTACTGAAGGGAATCGAACCCTTGACCTCGTCCTTACCAAGGACGCACTCTACCAGCTGAGCTACAGCAGCAACGCCAGCCAGAACCCTACCGACCTCATACACAATGGTGTGTTTGAGGTCATCTGTCAACTGAAGAGCGGGTGATGGGAATCGAACCCACACCACCAGCTTGGAAGGCTGGAGCTCTACCATTGAGCTACACCCGCAAAATCAAACTTAAAAAACAACCAGAAGAACCAGAAGAAACAGCACAAACTCAAGTCTCAGCACCGCGTCACCAGATCATCACCTAAGCTATCAGGTTAAAATCTGGCTGAGTGCGATGCCCCCAATCAACATTTTCAAGCCAACAAACATGGCGGGAGCAGGATTCGAACCTGCGAAGGCAGAGCCACCAGATTTACAGTCTGGCCCCTTTGGCCACTCGGGTATCCCGCCGAAAACCATTTTCGCAATAAAAAAAGCTAGCGGTGGGATTTGAACCCACAACCACCGGTTTACAAAACCGGTACTCTGCCGTTGAGCTACGCTAGCGGCGCAGCGGACGGCTTTACCGCGAGCGGAGAATGATAACGATTGTTTTGCATTTCGCAAGCGCTCTGAAGCAAAAATGATTCCAGAATCCGTTTATGAATTCCTTTTCCCGCAACCTTGCCTCGGAAGCGAGAAAGTCGTATCCTGTGTGAGCGTGGCCCAGGTGGCGGAATTGGCAGACGCGCTAGGTTCAGGACCTAGTGCCAGTAATGGCGTGCAGGTTCGATTCCTGTCCTGGGCAATTGGTTACGGCGAAACGAGTTACGTTACCTGACGACTTCGTCAGTGCGGTAGAAGGATCCGTTTCAATCGTGGAATGATTTCCGCAATTGACTGATTGAACCGCACAGCAGACGCGTCAGGAACGTTCTTTCGTCTGATCTGCTCCATGAAGGTTCTGGGCAGGCGGCACTGACGATACGATGGTAAAGGTCCTTTAATGGGCGTTTACGGCAGCGAAGAGAGCCGAATTCGCTACGGCGAATCGTCGCTCGCTTTTCAAGTTGGGTTAAATTCGACCCTAAGGGTAATCCCCGGGCAATCTGTTCTGATTCCGGCGCTTTTGTTGCCGAATTGCAGTTTGTGTTGAAGAAACACGCTGATTCCTGCGTTGTGGCGGGGGATGGAAGGCAATCAGATGAAGTGCAATGTCTGTATTCTGCCATAAAGCCATTGCGAGAGATCGGCGGTTTGAGTCCGATCAAGGATTTCTCGCCATTGATGTTCAATGCCGTTCGGAATGCATTCGTGGCGAAAGGTTGGTGCC
Organism: Schlesneria paludicola DSM 18645; assembly: GCA_945869955.1. Lineage (GTDB taxonomy): Bacteria > Planctomycetota > Planctomycetia > Planctomycetales > Planctomycetaceae > Schlesneria > Schlesneria paludicola_B. The sequence goes on along the minus strand of CAMBQP010000028.1, from coordinate 7,938 downwards.
GTGGCTACGTCAACCGTTCTGCCAACCGAATCAGGCTAATATTCGAGTGGGGCGTTGCGGCCGGACTGGTTCCGGTTGATGTTTGGCAATCGCTGACGGCAATCGCGCTACTGAAAGCAGGTCGGTGCGCAGCACACGACAACAAGCGGCGGGGAGCGATTCCTGACGAACACTTGCAAGCGGTATGGGGAACGTTGAGCCAGAGAAATCGAGATATTTTCGGTTCAACCACAAACCCAGTGCGCGAGGTACAAATCCTTGACTTTGCAGCAAGTAGGACGAATAGCAAACAGGACAACTTCGGTCCTTGATCCGTTCCCCTTGACGGCCATGAGGATCGGACTGCTCGGTCTCGACCGCCTTCGTAATCCGCTTCTCACCGCAGCGTTCAGGCCAATCCGTGGAATACGGCATTAGATTCGTGAATCACATCCTTGTCAGAAAATGCGAAGATTGGGAACCACGAATAAAACGAATCGCACGAATAGGAAGAGATTTCAAGATTCTGCACCCTGCACCCTGCACCCTGCACCCTGCACCCTGAAAACTGAAAACTGACAACTGAAAACTGAAAACTGAAAACTGAATTTTCCCAACCGCGTACTCGGTTTGTCGTTGAACCTAAATTTTCGCTCCGAGCCGCTGCAAGCTGCGTGCGGCGGTCCGGATCGTCAATGAAACGCTCGCCGTGTTGAACGTTGAGCAACATTCCGACAAGACATTTATCGGGCGAGTTGAACGGGGGTTTGATTTTCTGGGATATGTGATGAAACCCGCGGGGCTGGAAATGGGCCCGCGGGCGATTGAACATTGCATCGAACGTGTGTCCCGGCTTTATGAGCAAGGTGCGGACCTGATCCGAATTGGGGCGTACCTCAAATGCTGGCACAGTTGGGCAACAAGCGGACTAAGTCTGGATGGTGAGCAATTTGTTGACCGTGCCATGGAAGCGATCGCACAGCGATTGGCTGAACTGGCAACACCCCACTGGCCATTACCGCCGACATGAGTTCCGCTTGCGCATGTACGAATACGCCCAAGCTGCAAGTCCGCCCAGATCCGCTAACATCACTGCTGACGGTTCGGGGACAGCTGAGGGGGATGATAAAATTTCGCTTATACCGTAGAGATGGTGGTGAGTTCCATATATACTACTCTGGGCTCCTACCGACCAGGTAAATCTCTGCGACGACAAACCAACCGTATGGTATTCGTTTTCAATATATGATGAGTATGTTCCATCTGACTCTGTATCAGTCCAGACCGTCGATAAAATCTCGCTCCCAGTTATTGTTTGATCTATACTATGAAGTAGTGATCCGCTCCAGAGGTTTCCGTCACTCACCTTCTCGCCAAAAACTAAGTATATTGGTATGGTCGATGAAGATGTGAGGCCGATGTGATCGCGAGCGTTGGTAGTGCTGTTTGACATGATGGCTTGCCATGTGATGACGGCACCGTTGTACGTCGCACCATTCGCGTCTGTGGTGACGAAACTGTCGTACGTCGAGAGATTACTGCTGGTTGCATTCGTGGTACTTGAGGTCACAAAAGCCACACGAAAATGTCCCCCAGGAACGAGACCTGTCGGGGTGACGATGATTGGCGACGCAGACGCGGTGCCAGTGGCGATCGCCGCGAGAGCGAACACGGACAATACGAACAATAGATTCTTCAAAACATACCTTTCGGGGGACTCTGGGTCATTGCAACTGCAAACGATCCCCAAAACAATTGAGGGTCCTGCGTATTCACGATTTGCGGTAACTCGACATCTCATCCGTATCGCTGCAGTAGGCCATTTTCCGAAAAACGATCTCCATCAGACTGGAAATCGCAGAATCGCTTTGATCGACAGGTCGCCGAAGCTCACCTCACGGAAACTGTGAGCAAAACGAATCTCCCTCATCACACGGACAATCGACAGAGAGCACTTTTACTGAGGTACTCGCAAGTTTGTCGTTCATTGCATCAGTGAATTTTAGTTTTCAAGAAATATTAATATTCCTTGAAAAACGAAAGGCCCCTCTTCCAGATGGAGTACGGCGGTCAAATGGCTTTCTTTGCGGTGCGGCGATTTCGAGCGAATTCGCTAAATTTCTTGCCGATTTCCGGGATTTGTGGTTCCGTTTTGGCGGGTTTCTACCCTGGTGGATTCCCATCCGCGTGACGAGACCGTCAGGAAGGAATTCTTGGGTTTGCTACCGTCCGCAGAATGACCGCAACGCGAGAACGGCCAATCGATTCCCGCTGCGGCGAAAGACAATCGTCCGATTTATGGGTGGTTGATGTCTTGCCGAAGCGGGCGGAATGCGAGCGGTGCCGGAAAGCAGATCCAACCACCTGCAGGGTCATTGGCCGGTCACCGGCATCAAGTACCTGGGCAACGTCGCGTCGAGGTCGAGTCACCCGGCACCGCACAGGATCCCGGTACAGGTCCGGCACAGGTCCGGCACCAGCGACAGGTTCAAGGCCTGCGGGCCGATCACGTCCCTCCGGTCGAGATTTCTTCCACGAAATGAGACCGCTTTCCAATGCCAATCGGTTTTTTTCGTTAAATGTATAGGCGTTTTCAATTGTGGAAGAAAACGGGTGTTTTCCACGAAATGGTGTTTTGGTCCGGTTATCGTTTGCCAGTCTCTTTCCGAGGGACTAGAGCCAACAATTCATTGACGATTGACGTCGGGCGTGATGCCGAAGGTGCTGCATTTGGTCTTTTGGGAAGCATGGGTTCGGCACGCTGCCGGGTTTTGCTGCGGCGAATCCGGGGACATCAAGAGGAAGGCAATAAGAGAAAGAGAAGACCCCTCACCCGAACCCTCTCCCCGGAGTACCGGGGCGAGGGGATGCCCCCCGGCGAGGGTTGATCGCAAGAGACCCGCTGTCAAGGTTTGGCCTCAGTCGGTAAACGTTTTGAAGCTATAATTGAACGCGATGATCGTGGTTGGCAACACGAAGTTCAACACGAGGCTGATTGACTTGCCCGCTTTTAAGCCGGTCGTTCTGAACCGGACATACGGGTCGGCTCCTCCTGCCGTGTATCCTGTGGCACCTGACAGTGACACCCCTGTCGTCAGGCCAGTCAGCACGAAATCAATGTTTCCGGTCAGGTCGACTCCGCTGATGTTATTCATCGTCACCGTCTGAGCCCACAAGCCCGTCGTCCGGTTCTTGACAGGGCTCGATCGCGTGATGCTCACCTTGTCGGAAACGTTGATGCCGACGGTCAGCTTCGCCGTATTTTCTAAAACGGTCGTGAAAGCGGATCCTGCACCGTCGAACAGGGTGATGATGGGCTGGTAAGACCCACCAACAGAATACACGTGATTTCCCAGCACGCGGATCGTTGTCCCGTCAGAACTTGGGTGCGAAACCGCCATATTCGTATCAATGTTGCCATCACCCCAGTTGATCGTCGCGGTGTACGTCGTTGACTGCGAGATCGCCTGCGGATCGACAATGTCGACCAGATTAATCGATCCCGTATTCAACCCCGTAAAGACGGTGCTGGTGTAAGTCGTCAAGGTACTGAACGAGCGAGAATTTACCGTTAATGTCGCGACACTGGACGTGATCACACCAACGGCGTTCGTCAGGACCGCACGATATTGATACCCCCCGTTGCTCACGACCGTCGACCGACTGTAGGTTGCGGCAGTGGCATTCGGAATATCCGACCAGGACGAGCCACTATTGGTGCTCACCTGCCATTGGATCGTCGGTGCCGGATCACCCGTGGCGACCACCGTAAAGCTGGCCGTCGCTCCGGCGAGCACAGAGACATTCACAGGTTGCGTCGAAATCACAGGTGCCGAACCGATCGTATTGACGATTGTCCCGCTGGCATCCTGGTAGTTCCCTGATGGATCATGGAATGTCCAGGTATCGGTTGTGATGCCCGCATTCGTATGTGTCGTCCCACTCAACTCCAAGCCGCTCAGTATCGAACCATCGACACCATAAACCGTTCCGGTTGCCGTATGAGCCGCTCCGTCGTAGGCGACCGAGTAGCTGCTTACGTTAATCGTCGCAACTGCTTGAGCGACGTTTTTCGTCAGTGCGCTCGCCTCGCTGCCATCGAGCGTGCTATCCCCCGTGTAGGTTGCCGTAATCTGGTGGTTACCTGCGGCCAACATCGCAGGCAGGCTGATGGTCGCTTGACCGCTGGCGAGTATGACAGGAGTCCCATAGGAAACCCCATCGACCAGGAACTGCACGGTTCCGGTCGCATTCGCCGTCGAATCGGCGGTGTTCGTGACATGGGCGGTAATGCTGGCTGATTGACCGTAAATCGAGGATGAGGCCGAAGTCGACAGCAGTGTTTGCGACGGAACCCCCTGCACATTCACCTGCATCGTTTGAGTATTCCCCCCGATCACGTTCGAAAAACCGCTGCTGTAAATCGCCGTGATCGTGTGCAGGCCTCGCGTCAGGGTTGAGCTCGAGAAACTCGCCAAACCACTGCTATCACAACTGACAGCAGCCCCCGCATTCACCCCATCGACCTGGAACTGGATCGTTCCCAGAGCGGTTGGAAGGTAGCCGACCGACTGAGTTGTCTGCGGATCGGACCCAGGAACTTCTGCGTACATCTGGGTCGATCCCGAAAACGTGACGGTCTCTCCATGTGCGGGACTGAAACTGGTTGCTGTCAGGTTCGTCGTGGTATGGGCTGCGATAATTTGTAGCGTTCCCTCGACAACCACGATCTCGTAATTTTCTGCACTCGCCCCACTGGCCCCGAGTGTCGCGCTGGAAGGGAGCACCCCATTCATTGTCGACAAATGATCCTTAAGCAACTGCATCGCGTCTGCCGGGCTCGACGAAATCAATTCCGTGATCAGCGATCCATCTGTGCCGCCGGCGGCCAGGATCGGATGGCTTGAAAGCGAACTGACATCCTCACCATTCAGGAAGCCCGAGAAGGTGCTACTCAGTTGTGCGGGACCCAGACCGACATACCAATTGGCATCTCCCACCGTCAGCGTCAGTGTCTGCTTCGTGATCGTCAGCGTCCCCGTCTCGTAGCTGATTGTGTAGTTCGGAGCAATCGCGTCCGAAGGAACCAGGCTCACTGTCCCCGCATTTCTGTTGGCCGAACCGGGGATGATGATTGCGGGACGTGCCAAACTGGTCACGTCATCGCCGTTGACCAGCCCCTGATAGGTCAAGTCAAAGTCCGGGATCCCCTCCAAGCGAGAAATCGTGTAACTATTCGCCACGATCGTCAGCGGTGCCGGGGTGATCCTCAGCGTCGATGAGTAGGTCGTGATGTGATAGTTCGGATCCGCGGCCGTGAGGCCGAGATAGTAGGCTCCCACATCGCTCGTCGCGGCCGCCGTCGTCAATACGGGCGCATTCTGCAGCGAGGCTGCGGTATCGCTCCCAATCAGACCACTGACGGTGTAAGTCAAGGTCGGCAGCGTGCCACCGTAGACCATGGTTTGTTCATCGGCCGTGATCGAGAGCGCAGCCTTCGTGATCGTGAGTTGTCCCGGTACAGACACCACCGTGTAGTTCGGGTCACTCAGACCGCTCGCCGTAATGCTGTAGGTCCCGACCTTGGTTAACGGATCAACCGAATTCAGTACCGGTAGCTGCGTCAGCACGCTGGCGGTATCCGCACCGACAAATCCCGTGAGGGTATAAGTCAGGCTTGGCAGCGCGGCCCCATAGACCGCAGACTGATTGTCGATGGTGACGGTGAGCGTTGCCTGGGCGACGTGGAACGTGACATCCACCGGGGTCGCGGCTGCGATCTGATCAGTACCCGACTGAGTCGCCTCGATCGTGATCGTCCCTGCACCCGTGATGGTCAGTACCCCATCGGTGATGCTCGCCGGTCCCGAGACGACCGAGTAGCTCACCGGCAAGCCGAAGGTGCTGGTCCCGGTCAGCGCGAACGGTGCCGCACCATAGGTCGTATCGCTGATCGAGCCAAAGCTGATCACCTGGCTGGCCGCTTGGATGACAACCTGGACATCACTCGAGGTGCTGGAACTGTACGCCACCCCATCGATGGTGTCGGCTCTGAACACGACGTGGAGTGCGTGCGTGCCAACCGCGAGTGCCGAAGTGGTCAGGCTGGCCGTGCCATCAGACTCGACCGATCGCATTCCCAGCAATGTCGCTCCGTCATAGAAGCTGACCACCCCGGTCACCCCGGTCACCCCGGTCACCCCGGTCGCATCCTGCCGGGTCACCGCCGTTGTCAACGTGACCGGGCTGAGTGCCGTGGCGGTGGCCACACTCGATGCGACCGTCGTCGTGGTCCCCATGACGGTATTGTCGATGGTCCCCACGCCGACAGTGAACAGCGTCAGCGCGTTGTGTGGGTTCGAAAGCTGTAGCTTGAACTGCTTGCCAGCCTGATTGCTGGTTCCCGGTGCAATCGGTACGCGGATCGTCTTGTAGGTCGAATCCCCTGCGGCCCAGATGAGTGTTCCTGTGACCGGTGTGTAATCCCCGTTGGCCACTGTGGCCGTATCGTCAATCGTACCGTAATTGACGCTCATGGGGAGCAGCGGCGAGGCGTCACCGGTCACCGAAACTTCGAATTCCAGATAGTTGTTCTGTCCCGCACCGACCGAGTCGTGCGTGCTCAGAACGGAAACGATCGGAGGGAGCAGGTTACCGATGGTGGTCGTTTCCGCCTCGGTGGTAAGCTGTTCGATGGTGTACGTCGCTGCCAACGCGTTAATCCCGTTCGCATCATCGACCAGCAGTCCGGCCGCTTGTGTCAGCTTGGTGGCAATGGTCCCATCGGCCAGAGTCTGGAACGCCGCAGTCCGCTGCAGGAATGCCAGGTTTCCGGGTGCGGAAAGGGCCAAGGGGTCCTGGTTTTCCAGGTTATTGATCCCGAGCACGATTCGCGCAATGATTCCTGCCGCAGGGTTACTGAGCGAAGAATCGATGCTCAGCCCCGCAGCCGTTGCGGTCGTCTGAATCAGGCTCGCGACGACCATGGGGTCGCTGAGGTCCACCTCGACGCTGCTATTCTTCAGCAAGTCCACCAGGGCCTTAAATCCAGAGGACATCAGGCTCGACATGGTGATATTGCTGGGCTTATCCGGCAATCCCATCAGCAGAGCGGCCATTTCGTGAACCAGCAGGTAGGTTTTGACTTCGGCGGCAAACGCGAGACTCGCCTTGGTGTCCCCTGCCAGTGCATCCTCCATCGTCCCGGCGGCATTGAGATCATAGTGCGTGTAAGTCCCCGCTCCCTCGATCGAATCAGGGTCACCTGGCGTTCCAGGGATTCCCAGACCGGTATCCACGATCGAAATCGCGTTAGACTCAGACACGCCATAATTCACCACCAGTGTATTGACCAGGGTCGTGAGTGGACTGAGCACATCGGCTGTCGCCACCGCCGTAAAGATCGCATCGTTGTACAGTCCAGTGGCGGTGTCCGTACCGCCGTAACCGACCAGTTGCCCCGTGGGGTTCTCGGGGATTTGCAGCGTGAAACCCCCTGCGGCATCGGTAATTGCGGTCAGGTTCGGGTCCTGAGCAAACAGCCCTGTGGGGTCGTAATAGGCGGTCGCATCGGAAACGGAGTAGTTAAAGAAATTCTTGATCTTCTTGCCAACCCTCTTCAGGGTTTTGATCGCTCGTTTCCCAGCAGCGTTGATATCGTTTCCAATCGATTCAAAGGTGTCGGCGATCAGCTTGGCTCCCGCTATCAATTTCTTCGAAGCCTCTTGATAGGCCTCGGTGAAGGCTTGTTTTGTCGCCTTCCAGGCCTGAGTCAGGTCCTGAACCATTGACTCAAACGCTTGGCCGAAAACATCGCCAAAAATGAGATTCACGCGACCATCGAAGAAGACCTGGACCCCGACTTTGACCCCAGCGACTTCCACCGTGAAGGCAGCATAGCTGTTACGAGCACCACTACTGACACTCGGCAAAGTTGGGCTTTGGCTGGCAGCGATCGTC
>CAMBQP010000027.1 GCA_945869955.1 Schlesneria paludicola DSM 18645 | reverse complement strand
ATCAGGGGCAGGAAATCTCGGGTTTTCGTTCCGGAACTGCAACAACGAGGGGTTGCTCGCTTGACGGAAACCAGCGAAGTTGGATAATTCCCTCCCGGCTGAATGGTTGGCCGAGATTCGCGGGTGTAACTCAGTTGGTAGAGTACCACGTTGCCAACGTGGTTGTCGTGGGTTCGAGTCCCATCACCCGCTTTTTCTCTTTACTTCCAATGAAGGACGCGAATCTGTGAGTGACGCCGAATCCCTTGTCGCGGACCCTGTCTCGGAAGCGGCTGTTGATCAGCCAAACAAGCTTGATCTCAAAGTCGATATCGAGAATGTTGGTCCTTGTCGTAAGCATGTTCGGGTGACCATCGCCCGTGCTGACATTGATCGCTACTCGCAAGAAGCGCTGAAGGAAATTGTGAGCACTGCTGCAGTTCCTGGCTTCCGCAAAGGTCGTGTTCCCACCAGTCTCGCCCAAAAGCGTTTCCGGGGCGATATTGCGAACAGTGTTCGTCAGCGTTTGCTGATGCAAAGCCTCGAACAGCTCGCCGAAGAAAACACACTTGATCCGATCAACGAGCCTGATTTTGACGTCGAAAGCCTGATTATCCCTGATCAAGGTGATTTCCAGTACGAATTCGACGTGGAAGTTCGACCCGACTTCGAATTGCCTCAGTACGATAGCATCACGGTAAAACGACCTGTTCGGGACGTTTCTGATGCCAATATCGATGCTTATCTGGCTAAGTTTTTGAATCAGTATTCGGTCTCCAGTTCGCACGATGGTCCTGCTGAGGCGAATGATTTTGTGATCGCCGCCGTGGAATTCACTCGTCAAGGTGCGCCCTTCCGCAAGATTTCGTCGATTTCCTTGCAATTGAAGCCGACGATTCGATTCCGGGATGCTGAACTGGCTGGGTTTGACACGCTGATGGCCGGTGCAACTCCAGGTACCGAGCGGAAAACTCAGGTGGTTGTCTCACAAGAAGCCGAACAGGTTGAGATGCGGGGCGAGACTCTCGATGTAACAATCACGGTTGCCGAAGTGGAGCGAGTCGCTCCTCCCGAACTGAACACCGCCTTCTTCGATCGGATCGGCTACCCGGACATCACTGCTTTGCGAACAGAAGTCCGTGGGATGCTGGAACGTCAGACGGTTTACGAACAGAGACAATCGATTCGTCGGCAGGTGATCGAGAAGATTACCGAATCGGCAAGTTGGGAACTTCCTGAAGAGCTCGTCCGTAAGCAGACCGAGAACGCTTTGCGTCGTGAAGTTCTTGAAATGGAACAAGCGGGATTCACCACTCAGCAGATCATGGCACGTGAAAACACCCTCCGCCAGAATGCCGTGACATCGACGCGTCAGGCCTTAAAAGAGCACTTTGTGCTCGACAAGATCGCCGAGAATGAAAAAATCGAAGTGACTCCGGTCGATATCGAGACCGAAATTCAAATGATGGCGATTCAGCGGGGTGAAAATCCTCGTCGAGTTCGGTCACGACTCGTCAAATCGGGCGTGATTGAAAATCTGGAAGCACAGATTCGTGAGCGAAAAGCGGTCGATGTGATTCTCAAGACTGCGGTTTATGAGGATGTCGTTGCAACGGAAGTTGTCGCTGACGATGTTCAAGCCCTGTCGATCTCGGTCTGTGGCAATTCGTCGGTGGTGGTTTCCCCAACAGAGGACGAGGCTGCTCCGCCAGCCTGATTGGTTCGAGTTCCGAACCCCGATTCGTGGATGTGTACCGACTAAACTGATCTGAATTCGGTTTCGGCCGTAATAATAAAAAAAGGATGACTCTTGATGGGTCATCCTTTTTTCTTTTGCCATTTCCCTGAGTTGCCGTCATGATGTCGGACAGAAATCGACCCTGAAACCGGTTTGACTGGCGTTCGTCCGGTCGAGGCTGGTCGATCGAGACTTGTATCAAGACTCTGGGGTTGAGGCGAAACCTGACGAATCTTTTGCGGCTGCTTCCTGTTCCGCTCCCTGAATTAACCGAGATCCTTATCGATGTGTGGAATCACCGGAGGGAGCTGGATGGATCAAGGGATTGCTCTTGATCGGCATACACTACAGCAGATGTCAGTGGTATTGAGTCACCGTGGTCCGGATGATTCGGGCGCTTATTTTGCCACATCTGCCGCAGGGCTGGCTGGCGGGGCAGCACTTGGGTTTCGTCGCCTCTCGATCATTGATCTGGCAGGTGGGCATCAGCCCATGACCAATGAAGAGGGGTCGGTTTGGATCGCTTTCAATGGAGAGATTTACAATTACCTCGAGTTGAAACCACAACTGGAAGGGTATGGACATCGGTTTCGAACGACTTCCGACACCGAATGTATTGTCCATGCCTATGAGCAGTGGGGCCGAGAATGTGTGACACACCTGCGGGGGATGTTCGCATTCGCGATCTGGGATGATCGTCGTCGAACGCTATTTCTGGCTCGTGACCGGATGGGGCAGAAGCCGTTGGTTTACCGTCTGGCAGATCATCGATTGACGTTTGCCAGTGAATTGAAATCGCTGCTCGAGGTTCCTGGAGCACCACGCGAGGTCGATCCCTTGGCGGTCGCTGATTTTGTGACACTGCAATATGTGCCGCACCCACGGACCATGTTTCGGGGATACTCCAAGCTTCCCCCGGCTCATTTTGCGGAATTCAATGCGATCACCGGCGACTTTTTTGTTCAACGGTATTGGGAAGCTCCTTATCGGCGACCCGAACGTGATCTGCGACCCGAACGTGAGAGAGAGCCAGGACAGGTCGAATCGGTTGCGGCGTCAGATCATTTCGCCCCTCGTTCGATCGCGGATTGGCAATCCCAGCTCAGGGAAAAGCTCAGCGAGGCGGTGCGGATTCGGATGCGTTGTGATGTTCCGTATGGGGCGTTTCTGTCCGGCGGCGTCGACTCGACGATTATCACGGGTTTGATGCAGCAACATGCGGATCGCCCGGTTCAAACGTTTTCGATCGGTTTTACCGAGAAGGCGTTTGACGAGCGGAGTTATGCCCGCGAAGCGGCAGCCAAGCTGGGGACAGACCACCATGAGTTTGTCGTGGATCCCTCGGCAGTCGAAATGTTCCCCAAGTTGAGCTGGCACTATGACGAACCATTTGCGGATAGCTCGGCAATTCCGATGATGTACCTGTCTCAGTTGACCCGACAGCATGTGACGGTTGCATTGACCGGAGATGGGGGTGACGAATTATTTGCGGGTTACGATCGCTATCTGGCGGTGGACTTGGCCTCGCAAATCGATCGTCTGCCTCGGCCAATTCGTGCGGTGCTGACGAATTCCCTCTGGCAGCAGCTGCCGGCTTCGGTGCAGCAGAAGTCGCGGTTGCGGCAAATCAAACGATTTCTCGCGGCACTTGGGCAATCGCCCGAGCGTCGATACGCGAATTGGGTCAGCATCTTTGATGAGACTCGCCGAACATCGTTGTTCTCCCGCGACTTTCTGCAAGCGCTGGGGGGATATGACTCAGCCTCGTTCCTGCTCGATGCATATGACCGCTGTGCGGAGACCGACTTTGTGCAGCGTACGACCTGCGTCGATACAGAAACCTATCTTCCCTGCGATATCTTGACGAAGGTCGATATTGCCAGCATGGCGTTCAGTCTGGAATGTCGTAGTCCGTTCATGGATCACCATGTGGTTGAGCTCGCTGCGCAGATTCCGCGAAAGCTGAAGTTGTCTGGTCGACGGGGTAAACGGATCCTCATTGATACGTTTGCCGATCTCTTGCCCGCTTCGATACAACGCCGCCGGAAAATGGGGTTCGGGGTTCCGCTGGATCACTGGTTCCGTCATTCCCTTCGCAGTCTGCTCAGCGAGACGTTACTCGACCCGAAGTCGCTGGGACGTGGCTATTTTGAGCCCTCGACTGTTCGCCGACTGGTTGAAGAGCATCTGTCATCCCAATGGGATCATAGTGCACGGCTCTGGTTGTTGCTGGTGTTGGAGTTATGGCATCAGCGTTTCGTGGATCGCTGAAGATTGGTCGGCGGTTGGTCGGCGGCTCAGTAAACCACGGTGGCGGTCGTATTTTCGGGGTCTTTCCGTTAAACCTTGAGGAAGACTCGGCATTTCGGATACGGCAACAATCGGGTAAGGCAAGTCCATCGAGATCGCCAATCCTGAAATTGGAAAAGAGATCAATTTCCAAGGCAGCACGCATTGCGGGGAATTGATATGATCAAGAAGACAGCTTGGAAGGTGGCGACGATGGTGAACTTGGTTTGTTTCGGAGCGCAGCGAATGCGGACGGTAAAATCTCTCAGCCTGTTTCTGATCGCACTCGGATGGACATCGCGGATTACTGTGGCTGCTGATGCGACCAGTTTTGATGACTTGGGGGTCCGTTTCTCGAAAGAGATTCGCCCGATTGTCGCTCGGCACTGCGAGAAATGTCATTCTGCGGATCTTGCCGAAGCCGAGATTGATCTTTCGGCATACCCTTCACTGGCCGAGATTCGTCAGCATCCTGCAACCTGGCAGAGGGTGGGTGAGATGCTCGAAACCGGGCAGATGCCTCCTAAAGACGCCCCTCAGCCTAGCGACGCAGATCGAAAAAAATTACAGCAATGGGTTCGTAGCTATCTGAAGGTCGAAGCCCGATCACGGGCGGGAGATCCTGGTCGTGTGGTGTTACGTCGCCTGAATAATGTCGAATACACCAATACGGTTCGCCACTTGACGGGGGTCGGCTCGCTGACCCCGGCACGTGAGTTTCCTGTCGATAGTGCCGCAGGCGAAGGTTTTACGAATTTGGGTAACGCATTGGTGATGTCACCAGCCTTGGTGACAAAGTACCTGGATGCGGCCAAAGACATTTCTACCCATGCGGTGCTGGTTCCCAGCGGGTTCCGATTCTCGCCCGCTGTGACCCCACGCGACTGGACCGACGATCTGCTGGCCGAGATTCGCAATCTTTACGCACAATACACGGACGCTCAAGGGGGGACACAGGTCAACCTGCAAGGAATCATCTTCGATACCAACGGTGGTGGACGATTACCCTTACAGAAATACCTGGAAGCGACGATCGTCGATCGTGATGCCCTGGTGGCAGGTCAAAAAACCATCGCAGTTGCGGCCGCTGAGCGTGGATTGAGTCCCAAGTATCTGGGGCTGTTATGGACGGCACTCAACAGCAAAGAACCGTCATTCCTGCTGGACGGACTTCGTACACGCTGGCGAACCGCCAAGCCCGCCGATGCTGCGGAACTGGCTGCCGAGATTACCCGTTGGCAGCAGGCGCTGTGGCGATTCAGCAGCATTGGTCACATCGGTAAAGTGGGTGGTCCGAAAGCCTGGATGGAACCGATCAGTCCGCTCACGACGCGGTCAGAGATTCGGCTGAAATTACCCCCCTCGACCGATGGTGAGCGAGTCACGGTCTATCTGGCTGCGATGGATGCGGGAGACGGAAATGACAACGATTTCGTCGTCTGGGAAAAACCCAGGCTGGTCGCTGCCGGGCGTCCTGACATTCTCTTGCGTGACGTGCGCAACGTCACTGCAGAACTGGCAGAACGTCGCGAGCAAGCCTTTGCCAGTACCGTGAAATGCTTGAATGCGGCTGCTGAAGCAGCTGCGGCTCAGGGCAAAATCGAATTGGCACAACTCGCCAAACGCCATGATGTGAACGTCGAGATCCTGTCTGCCTGGCTGGATTATCTCGGTGTGGGAACGAGTGGTCCCGTCAAAATCGAAAATCACTTTACCAACAAGATTTCGAACTCGTCCGGTTACGCCTTTGTGAATGGCTGGGGCAGCGATGCAACGCCGCTGATCATTGCCAATTCCTCGGATCAGCCCGTTCGGGTTCCGGGAAATATGAAGCCCCACGGAATTGCCGTCCATCCCGCTCCGACACTGCAGGCGGTCGTCGGTTGGCGGAGTCCCGTGAATGCGACCGTCCGAATCGAAGCCAAGGTCCAGCATGCTCATCCCGAATGCGGTAACGGAGTCACCTGGACGCTGGAACTGCGGCGGGGTGCCACACGTCAACGACTGCGGACCGGGATTTCGCATGGGGCTCAGGTGGTTGTTGTTGAGCCGATCGAATCTTTGGGTATTCAGGCGGAGGATGTTGTGTCCCTGCTGATCGGCCCTCGGGATGGGAATCATTCTTGCGATTTGACGGCAGTCGATCTGACCATCAAGGTCGCAGGCGACGCAGGTCAAGTCTGGGATCTGGCTGCGGATGTTTCCCCTGATGTTCAGGCCGCCAATCCTCATGCAGACCGTTTGGGAAATCCAGGGGTCTGGCATTTTTATACGGAACCGGTCACGGGGGCTCAACAAGGGGCCGTGATTCCTGCAGGCTCGCTACTGACCAAATGGCTGACGACCACGAATGCCGACGAAAAGCAACAACTGGCACTCGCCGTGCAGAAGCTACTCACGAGTGATCCCCCTGCCGCCAAAGAGAGTCCTGACGCACAATTGCGACGACAATTGTCGTCGCTGAGTGGTCCACTTTTGCGGGGGATGACAATCACCAGCCCGACAAAAATCGGGGAAACGAAAGCGGCTGGCACGAAGCCCGGTCCTGCGTGGGGGCTGAGTCCCTCTCTGTTCGGTCATCATCCGAATGGGAGCGCGATCGATGCAGACAGCCTGTGTGTTCAGGCCCCCTCGGTCATCGAATTGCAACTTCCTGCGGATTTCGCGGAAGGGTGTGAACTGGTGACATCGGGTCTGCTGCATCGTCCTACGGGGATCGAAGGGACAGTACAGCTGCAGGTTTTGACCTCGAAGCCGGTTGCCGGAGCGGGGCTGGTTGCCAGTGCCGTGACCGAAACGAATGCCAATCGGCAATGGACCGATAACGATCGCCGCTTGCAGCATTCCTCGCCGATTCTGGTCAGTGAAGGGAGCCGCGCCAGCCAGCGGGTTGAAGCGGCTCTGGATGCCTATCGCAATCTCTTCCCGGCCGCGTTGAGCTATTCGCGGATTGTTCCCGTCGATGAAGTGGTGACACTGACACTTTTCTATCGCGAGGATCAGCATCTCAGCCGGCTGATGCTGGATGACGCACAGGCGGAAAAACTTGATCGCTTGTGGAGTGAGCTCCATTTTGTCAGCCGTGATGCGTTGACGCTCGTCGATGGTTACAACCAGTTGATGGAGTTTGCGACGCAGGATGCAGACCCCAAGGTCTTTGAACCACTCCGCAAACCGATCCACGATCGGGCTCAAGCCTTTGAGCAAGAATTGCTCGACGCCGAACCGCGACAACTCGATCAACTGATTGACTTCGCAGGTCAGGCCTATCGACGCCCGCTCAAACCGGAAGAAGCCCAGGAATTGCGGGGGCTGTACCGGAAGTTGCGGGAGCTCGAGTTGCCGCATGATGAGGCGTTTCGGTTTACACTGGCGCGGGTGCTGGTCTCGCCCGCTTTTCTGTATCGCGTGGAACCGATTGCTGACAATTCACCACAAGCGACAGCGGTCACCGCCGTTGATGACTGGGCCTTGGCAAGTCGGCTGAGCTATTTCCTGTGGGCATCCCCCCCAGATGCGGAACTGCTGGGACTGGCGGCAGCCAACCGCCTGCATGAGCCGGATGTGTTGGCCGCACAGGCTCGACGGATGCTCAAATCCGATCGAATTCGTGCGCTGTCGACCGAGTTTGCCTGTCAATGGCTTGGCGTTCGTGACTTTGATTCGCACGGAGAAAAGAGCGAACAGGTCTTCCCGACCTTTAACGGACTGCGGGGGGACATGTACGAAGAGACCGTCCGGTTCTTCGTCGATCTCTTCCAGCGAGACGGTTCGGTGCTGGATGTGCTGAATGCCGAACATACGTTCCTGAATGAGCCATTAGCCAAACATTACGGGATCCCGGATGTGACGGGTCCCGAATGGCGGCGAGTTGACGGCATCCGGCAATATGGTCGCGGGGGAATTCTCACCCTGTCGACCACGTTGGCTCAGCAATCAGGCGCCTCGCGTACAAGCCCGATTTTGCGGGGCAACTGGGTTCTGGAAACCTTGCTCGGTGAAAAACTTCCCCGTCCCCCCAAGAATGTGCCTCCGCTTCCGGAAAGCGAAACCGATACCGATTTAACCGTCCGTCAACTGGTTGAAAAACATCGCAGCGTCGCCGCGTGTGCACACTGTCACGAGCGAATCGATGCGTTTGGGTTTTCGCTGGAAAGCTTTGATGCGATTGGTCGGCGACGTGAAAAAGATCTGGGTGGGCGACCGATTGATGTGAACGTTGAACTTGCGAACGGGACACGCTTCACCGGTGAGTCAGGTCTGCGAACCTATCTCGTGCAAGATCGTCAGCAGGATTTTCTGCGGCACTTTTGCCGTAAACTGCTGGGATATTCGCTGGCACGTGGGGTTCAATTGTCGGATGAACCGTTGCTGGATGAGATGTTGACCCAGTTGAAAGGGCACGAGGATCACTTCTCGGTCGCCGTGGAAACGATTGTTCGCAGCCCGCAATTCCGATTACATCGGGGTAACGTTGTCGAGTAGAATCAGATTGTCGAGTAGACTACTGAGCGAGATGTCACCAAGTTAGCGAGATGTCACCAAGACAACGACTCGAGAAAACCGTCCGTGAATTCGATTGAGATTTTGTCCTGTTTTGAGGCCGTCCCCTCTTTGAGGAATTTCTGTCATGCGTTCTGAACAAACTCCTGTAACCCATCCCTTTGATCGTCGCACCTTTTTACGCGGGCTGGGTGTGACCATGGCCTTGCCATGGATGGAATCGCTGAAAGTCTGGGGTGACGAGACGCGCGGAAACCAACCGGCAAGCGAAGCTCCGGTCCGGATGGCGGTGCTGTTTGCCGGGAACGGATTTCACGCCAAGGAATGGTGGGCGAAGGAAACGACCCAGGGTCTGGAATTGGGCCAGGTTTTGGCACCCCTGAATGACCTCCGCCATAAAACGCTGTTCATCAAAGGTCTGTACAATGAACAGGCACTGAAGGGAAATATTCATAGCTCGCAGACCGGGAATCTGCTCTCGGGTGCACCACTCGCACCGGGTGGTGAAATCCATTCGGGGACCAGTGTGGATCAGTTCCTGGCGCAGACTTATGGTCGTTCAACGAAGGTCCCCAGCCTGGTTCTGGGTTGTGAAGCGGGGAATCCGTCCGTTCACAAAAATTATTCGATGATCTACAGCTCGCACATTTCGTGGAGCTCACCAACAACCCCCACGCCGCTGGAACTCTATCCGTCACTCGCATTCGACCGGTTGTTTAAAGACGAGGTGCAGCGGGGGGATAAAAGCGTGTTGGATGCGGTCCTGGCGGATGCCCGGCAGATTCGACGCGAGATCAGCACGGCCGACCAGCGGAAGCTGGATGAATATCTCGATTCCGTTCGCGATGTCGAGCAGCGGATTGAAAATGCGGGGAAACTGGGTGAATTGCAGGGATGGCGGCCAACACTCGACAAACCGAATGTCCCCCGACCACCGGAAGGGATTCCGCAGAATATCGCGGACCACATGCGGCTGATGTGCGATATCATGGTGCTCGGTTTCCAAACCGACACGACACGGATCTGTACCTTGAAGCTAAATAATGATCACTCGTCGCTGCGGTTCCCCCATCTGGGTGTCGATTACATGATTCACCACTTGTTGTCCCACTCGGATACCCCTGACTGGCTGAAGGTGAACCAGTTCTTCGTCGAGCAATTGGCCTACATTGCCAAAAAGCTGGATGGGATTCAGGAAGGGGAGCGGACTGCGCTCGATAACACGATGCTGATGTTCTGTTCGAGCATGATGAGTGGCAGTCATGATGCGACGCAACTGCCGGTCGTGATGGTGGGACGCGGCGGCGGCAAAATTCAGACCGGTAAGGTGCTCGATTACCGCGATCAGCCTAATCGTCAAATGTGTCGACTTTACATGTCGATGATGGACAAAATGAATATCCGACCCGAAAAGTTTGGCGATGCCACGGAAGCCCTGGCCGAAGTCTGATACGTCTGTGTCCCCTTGGTAAGTCATACCAGATAATTCGAAACCGGTCGCCAGCGAAAGATGTTCCATGCGTGGTTGTTCACTGTCCGTCATTGCTGCCCTGTTCGTCGTGGCCGCTATGGAAACGGAAACGGCTTTGGCCGGCGCTCCCCGGTTTGTCGAGCAGATTATCGATCCCCAGATCGGCACGGTCTGTTACGCCGTTAATCGGGCCGATGTCAATGGTGATGGCAAGCCAGATATCGTGGCGGTGAGCGAAAATCGGGTGCAGTGGTACGAAGCTCCGCTGTGGAACAAACATGTGATCCTCGAAAATCAGGCAGACCTGGATCACGTTTGTATCGCACCGCATGACATTGATGGGGACGGCCAAATTGACTTCGCTCTCGGTGCTGGCTGGATTAAAGCCAATACGGGGAGCATCCAGTGGATCACCCGTGGAAAAAATCCGGATGACAAATGGTCGGTGCACCTGATTGCTCTCGAAAAGAGTACGCATCGGATGAGTTTTGCGGATGTTCTGGGGACGGGACAACCGCAATTAGTGGTTTCGCCTTTAAACCGGAGTGTCGACGGGAAGTCGGGGGTTCGTTTGCTCGCATTCTCGATCCCGGCGGCTCCAAAAACGGACCGGTGGCTCTTCAAGGAACTCGACGAAACGCTGAACCGGGTGCATAACCACCTCCACACCGACTGGGATGGTGACGGAAAACTCGACACCATTACCGCCAGTGAAGAAGGGGTTTCGCTGATTCAAAAGCAGGGCGAGTCTTTCAAGCTGACCAGGCTCGGAACCGGTGCCCCCTCGGACAAACCCGAGTTACGCGGAGCGGGTGAAATCAAGCAGGGAAAACTGAAGCGCGGGGGGCGATTCCTGGCAACGGTAGAACCGATGCATGGGACGAGTGTCGCCGTTTATACCGCGAGCAGCGACGGAAAATTGCCACTCAAGCGAACGGTGATTGAAGACGCGATGAAGCAGGGACACGCTGTCTGGACCGCCGATCTGGATGAGGATGGGGTCGACGAAATCCTTATTGGTCACCGCGAAGCGGGGACCGGAAATATCAAAGGCCCCGGGCTGTATCTCTTCTCGGCGGATGATGAGGCCGGTGAACGCTGGTCGAAGCATGTGATTGATAATGGCGGAATTGCGGTCGAAGATGCCCTCGTCGCCGACTTCAACGGTGATGGAAAACTCGATGTGCTCGCAGGGGGCCGCGCGACCCGGAATGTGAAGCTCTATCTGAATCAGGGTTCCGCCAAGTAAGCATTGCTGGCAAACAGGAGGCGAGGTCGCTAAGGGATGCCGGGTACTTGGTTGCGGTCTCGGTTGAGACCACGCACGCTATCGTTGAGTGCCCGCTTCCAGATGGGCGTCAGTCCCCGGATGGGTGCCAGCCTTCAGATGATCGCCAGTGACACACTTTTTCTTTTGTTCATCAGGTGCCGTGATGCCCGTTTATCTGATTGGAACGCTCGACACCAAGGGGACCGAGACCGGGTATCTGCGCGACTTGCTGACCGAATTGGGTGTCGAGACCCGCATCGTTGACGCGGGCTGTCTGGGTGAGCCGTCGCTCATGGCGAACATCACTCGTGAAGAGATCTTTCAAGCAGCGGGCCTCTCGTTGGCCGAGATGCGTCAACGAGCCGATCGCGGCTTGGCGGTGACGCAAGCGGCGATCGGCGTGGCGAAACGGATTGCCGAGGACCATGCCCGTGGCGAAGTGTTGGGGGTGATTGGTTTAGGTGGTTCTGCCGGAACGACTATCGGCACTGCGGCGATGCGAGTGCTACCTCTGGGGGTTCCCAAGCTGATGGTGAGTACTCTCGCCTCAGGCCAGACGCGACCCTACGTCGGCAGCAAAGACATCTTGATGATGAATGCCGTCGTCGATATCTCGGGGTTAAACCGAATCAGTCGTACCATTCTTGGGAATGCGGCCCGGGCGATGGCAGGGATGGTCTTGAATCGGCGAGCGATTCCGATCGAAACGCCTCGTGAAGATCGACCATTGATTGCGGCTACGATGTTTGGAGTGACCACTCCTTGTGTCGAGCGGGCTCGACAAGTGCTCGAGCAGGCGGGGTATGAAGTCGTCGTTTTTCACGCGACGGGTGTCGGCGGCGAGGCGATGGAAAGCCTGATTGCGGACGGAATGTTTGCAGGGGTACTCGATATCACGACGACGGAGCTTGCTGACGAACTGGTCGGCGGGACACTCTCGGCGGGCCCCGATCGTTTGACCGCAGCGGGCCGACGCGGGATCCCGCAAGTGATCTCGGTCGGGGCGCTGGATATGGTCAACTTTGGGCCAAGCAACACCGTCCCCGAGAAGTTTAAAGGCCGCAAGTTCTACAAGCACAATGCCACGGTCACCTTGATGCGGACGACGGTGGCAGAGAACCATCAGCTCGGTGAAGAAATCGGCCGCAAGGCGTCGGCAGCGACGGGACCGACTGCGATTCTCCTGCCGCTTTTGGGTGTTTCTGCGATTGACCGCAGTGGGCAACCGTTCGATGACTCGGAAGCACGCGAAACGCTGTTTCAGGCAATCCGATCGACGCATGGAACGGTCGAGTTAATTGAATGCGCCAATCACATTAACGACCCGCACTTCGCTGAGGTGGCTGCGGAAACGTTGCTCGGGCTGCTGCGTCTGAAAACGGTTGCGATCAAGGCGGAATGAATGTACAAGAAATTACTTCTTTCCCGATCGTTCTTGTGTCGCCCTTAACCCGAATCGCCTCAATAGAGATCAAGCTCATGGCTGGAAAAAGCAGTTCGCCCAAAAAGAAGACGGGCCGTAAGTCGAAGAAGGGATCTGAAGGCTTCCCACCGATCCTCATCGGACTGATCGTGTGTGGTCTGGTCTGTGTTCTCGGCCTGGGTATCTTTGCATTGCTGCCGAAAAACGTTCTGCAGCAAGTCAGTTCGGCCGTTCCTGCTCTCAAGCTGCCAGGACGTCCCACTTCTCATGACGAATTTCTCAAAGCGGTGGTTGACGCCGAACGGAATCATGCCCGAGTGATGAGTTCGATCAAGGATAAAACAACGGCCCAAAGTGCTCTGCCACAAATCAAGTCTGCGTCGGCGAATCTGGCCAAAGCGACCAATGACTGGCTCGAATTCATCTCACAGCATCCATTGACTGCTGATGAAAGTCAGAAGCTTTTCCTGACTCGCAGCAACGAGTTATCCAAGATTAGAAAAGAGTTTCCTTATGACATTGTGTTCGGCATGAATCCTGAGATTCTTGTTGAACTCGACAACGCGGCGACGGAGCGAAAGGATCTGAGTCTGGCGTCAATGGCCCTGACTACGCAACTGAATGGGAGATCGATGCCTGCAATACAGGCCGGGCCGCCACAAAGGCAACATCCTGGAGGAATGTTTCCGTCGAATCAACCACCCTTCTCGACGCCGAATCCGGTCCCAGCCCAAGTCATGTCAACAACTCCACCGGAACAACCGCCAGGGGATGTTCCGATCCCGGAGAATGATCTGCTGAAGAAGTATGGAAACAAAGGGGGTGCAATTCGCCTCGTGGGACTCCCTCAAACCGTTCATCCCGAGATCGTCGCAGTACGTTTGATGCCATTACTTGGGGGAGGCAAACGTGAGAGTCAATCCATTGTCTCAAATGAAGCAACGTTCCTGATGGTTGGTCCCGTTGACGATTTTGATAAACTCGTTCAGTTGGTCGATCCTTTGGGCAAGGTTCTCAAATCGGACAAGCCCCAGGGGCTGATTGTATTATGGGTCAGCCCGGAAACTGCTTCCATTCCCAACTTGCCACCGGGTCTTCCACCGGTCTTTCAGCCCGGACTTCCTCGCTGAAAAGAGATCATGCCAGTCGAGCCGGTTATTCGTTCAATTTGGTCATGAATGGGTCAAGGTAACCGTTCACAGTTCGGGGGCAGGCTGATTCGGAGACTGGGTGATTTTTCCCGCGACAAAGTGAAGAACTGCCAAATCGTACAAACCACTCACTCCTCGTTTTGCCGGGAAAAGTGTGGCTGTCTCCCTCACTTCGCTGTGAATGATTACTCAGTCATGTTGCACCATGCCCCCTCTTGATTCCATGGTGCGTTCCATACAAACGTGGAACGTGAAGTGAAGCCGCGACCGGGAACTACGGTTGAAAGAGAATCGAGTCGAGATTCATCAGGCCCCCCGCGTTTTGCGGATGAATAAACCGAATCCAGACATCGTGCCGCCCCTTGGTTGCAGGGATCTCGATCGTCTTTTCGTACCAGACTTCCCACGCCCCATTCACTTCAATCGGGACTGTCGCCAAGAGATCTCCGTCAGGGCGATCAACCCGGACTTCAATCGACCCGCCTGCTCCTGCCGAGGCGACCCGGAATGTTAAGTGTTTCACCTTGTCGAGGGTCAGGCTGTTAAATCGCAGCGCGTGACCATGATTAATCGCTCCTGCGAACTTTCCACCACCAGCAGTCCCCGAGTTCAGGATTTGCGGTCCATGCACTTCATCCGCCGTTTCCGCCTCGACCAATCGTTGCCGCAGATAAATCAAAGCCGACGCGTTCAGGGGAGGAATCGCCCCTGCCCCTCGATCGAGATAATTGGCTTCCAGCTTGAAATGACCCGGCTTGCTGGTTTCGTCTTTGTTCAGCGGAATTTCGCCGACGAACCCGTTAAAGACTCGTACTAATCCTTGTGGCTCAAGACTATAAATCCAGCTCACCATTTCCTGAATCTCTTCGGGGGTATGGTGCGAATGGGGTATCATCGGGATCTTGCCCCAGACTCCGGTCGAGCCCTTCAGGACGCGCTGTACCGACGCCTCCAGAGCCCCTTCCTTACCACGATATTTATTCGCAATTTCCAGTAGTTGCGGACCAACTCGCTTTTGATCGACCGCATGGCAGTTAAAACAGTCACTCTTTTTCATGCGGCGCATCCCGATCGGGCCTTCGTCTTTGGCTTCGCTACCTGCTCCGGAACCGGGGATTGAACCGAGCGAGTAAACGACGTTGAGTGAGACACGTCCAGGGGAATCGGCATCGATCTGTGCGGCACCCCGCTCGTCGATCTCTTGGTCGTCATTGGTTCCGTCCTCGGCGTCGATTACCTGCAATTCAAAGCGGATCGGCTGTTCGGGGTCGAAAAAATCGCCTACTTGCGGTTCGATAAACCGGATTGTCGGTCGGGAATTTCCGACCAGGACCGGGACTGATGCCGTGCGACTGGCCCCGTGTGGATCGGTGACGACCAGTTCGACATTATATATCCCAGATTCCTCAATCGTTACTACTGGATCCGGCTCACGCGAAAGAACCCGTGGTGGGGCACTCGGGTCAGCAGTCTGGATCAATCGCCACTCGTAGGACAATTGGTCTGCGAGGTCTTTATCAAACGTTCCTTTACTCGAAAGCGAGACCGCCAGCGGTTGCTTGCCGATATTGTTTTCCGCCGAGGCAATCACCACCGGTGTCCGATTTCCGCTGGCATACTCGACACGAATGAGTCGCGAATCCTGGTTCACACCCCAGGTTTCGCCATATTCCATCACATACAGTGCCCCATCGGCACCGAATTCCATGTCAATGGGCCGGACAAATCGCTGTTGTGGCATCAAGGCTTCGATCTGCTTGATCCGCGAATCGGAATCCAGATGGACCCCCTTGATCCAGTTTCTCGACCATTCAAAGATCATTAAAGTCCGATCGTAAGCTGCCGGAAACTTAATCGTCGAGGTCGAGGTACTCGAATAATGATAGACCGGTCCCGCACAGGCGGTTCGGCCACCGCTCCCTAATTCCGGGAACTCGGTCGATCCTCCATAAGGATAATAAATAAACGCCGGTTGAGCGGGTGGTAAAAGTTGCTCACCAGTGTTGTTTGGCGAGCGATTCACGGGAGCGTTGGGATCATACAACGGACCAATTTCCCCTGTGGCAAAGTCGACATCGGCATAAGGAAGGTTGTTGGCGATGAAGTAGGGCCAGCCAAAATTTCCTGCCTGTCGGGCTTGATTCACTTCGTCGTAGCCACGAGGTCCGCGAGGCCCTTCCGATCCTGCATCCGGACCGACTTCGCCCCAGTAGACGAAACCGGTCTGCTGGTCGACACTCATGCGCCAGGGATTGCGGCATCCCATCACATAGATTTCCGGTCGTCCCTTTGAACCGTCGCGGGGAAACAGATTGCCGTCGGGGATCTCGTATCCCCCCGCAGGGGTGGGTTTGATGCGCAAGATTTTGCCGTTGTGACTGTTGGTGTTTGACGACGATTTTTGCGCGTCCCAGGGTGCGCGATCAGGGCGTTCATCCAGTGGTGCGTAGCCTTGCGAGTCACCATGTGGATGCGTGTTATCGCCACAGGCAATGAAGAGCTCACCACGCGGACCAAACTGCAGCGAGCCGGCATGATGGCAGCATTCTTTCCGCTGTTCTTCATACTTCATTAAGATCTTTTCCGAGGCAAGATCGAGCAGGCCGTCTACCAGGGTAAACCGCGAGATGTGCTGACCCGGAAAGTCGGGTGGGGAATATTGAAAGTAGATCCAGTGATTCTCGGCAAAATTGGGGTCGAGCGCCAGGCCGATCAATCCATTCTCTTGAGCGGTCGTCACAGTCACTTCACCAACCAGCGTCACCGCTCTGGTGACCGGGTTGAGTGATTTGAGTTTCCCGCTGAGTTCGATGAAATAGACCGTCCCATTGGGGGCCATGGCCAGTTCCATGGGTTGAGTCAATCCCGTAGCCAGCACGGTGATCTCGAAGCGGCTCGGATCGACAGTGGCGATTTCTTCTGCTGCCAAGATCGCGACGCCAAGTCCTGGCCAGGATAACAGAGACGAAGATAGCAGGGTTAGACCAATGAGACTGAGTAACCGGTTCATCGAAATTCTCGATTGGGAATGGGGGAGACTCCGGACTCGCACCGGATTTGATCGAAATCGAAGTGTAATCGACGGGTGAGCCCCTTGTTCAAGTCCAGTCGCAAATTTTTCAGAAAAGGACCGGGAAAACTCCCGCGGAAACTTCCGTGGAAACCGCGAGTCAAAGCGGTCGATGTGGCCTGGTTTGGATCCATTGGTTTAGGGCCGGAACCGTTAATTCGTGGACCCGAGTTTGCGTTTCCTCACGCGGTGGTTCACAATCATGTTCAAGACATTCTGCAATCGCCTCGGTATTCAGGTTGGTCCGAGGTTTGGTTTGCGAATGGCATTGAGTTTTGTTTGGCTGAACTTTGCTTGGCTGCACGTTGTGAATCGGGGGGTATGGGGATGCAATCCATCGCCTGGGGTTTCCTGGTACTGGTCTGTTTGATGCTCAATCTGGGCCAGGTCACTGCCGAGACCGAGCCGTCGCCCGAACAGTTGCGGTTCTTTGAAACGTCCATCCGTCCGCTGCTGGTGGAAAAATGCCAGGGCTGTCATGGCGTCGAAAAACAGTGGGGGAACTTGCGGCTCGATTCCCGCGCGGCAATCCTGCGCGGGGGAGAACTCGGCGCAGCGATCATCCCCGGCAAGCCAGACGAAAGCCTGCTGATTAAAGCGATCCGCCGCACCGATGACGCATTCCAAATGCCGCCAAAAGAATCGCTGACCGAGCGACAAATTGCCGACCTGGTTCGCTGGGTCGAAATGGGAGCCCCCTTTCCGGTTGTGGCAGGGGCGAACACTTCCAGGCATCGTGATCCCAACCATTGGTCGTTTCGATCTCGATCCGTTCCGGTCGTTCCCCCAACGGCGGATGGCATTTGGGCCAGTGGCCCGTGGGATCAGTTCATCCTGCAAAAGTTGGAAGCAGCCCAGGTCGTTCCCACCGCCAAGGCCAGCCGGCGCACATTATTGCGTCGTGCAACATTTGATTTAACGGGATTACCACCAACTCCTGGTGAGATTGCCGAGTTTCTGTCTGATGAGCGGCCCGATGCCTTTTCACGGTTGATCGATCGCTTACTGGCATCACCCTCGTACGGCGAACGCTGGGCCCGACACTGGCTCGATGTGGCTCGGTATGCCGACTCGAATGGTCTCGATGAGAACGTGGCTTACGGCAACGCCTGGCGCTATCGCGATTACGTCGTCGCCGCATTCAATCAGGATCTCCCCTACGACCAATTTCTGATCGAACAACTGGCGGGTGACCTGGTGCCAGCCGAGAATGATGAAATACGGACCCGCCTGCTGACCGCAACCGGTTTCCTGGCACTGGGGCCCAAGGTTCTGGCGGAAGTCGATGAGACCAAAATGCAGATGGACATCATCGACGAGCAAATCGACACCTTCGGTCGTGCCGTGCTCGGCCTGACGCTGGGGTGTGCCCGGTGTCATGATCATAAGTTTGATCCGATTGAAACCGCCGACTATTACGGGCTGGCTGGAATCTTCAAAAGCACCCGGACCATGGAACACTTCAAGAAAGTGGCTCGTTGGCACGAAAATTCGATTCCGACCCCCGAAGCTCGGGCAATCCAGGCTGCTTTTGCTTTACAAGTGAGTCAGAAAAAGGGAATCATTCAAGCGGTGATCGACAAAGCGGATCAGGTGTTGAAAGCGACGCTTCCTGAGGGAGAAACCGAACCTGCCCAACGAGAAACGAAATATCCAGACGCGGTGAAGGACGAGCTGAAACGACTGCGTGAAGAACTAACACAATTGGAAAAAAACGTTCCGGAACTCCCCAGTGCCATGGGGGTTTCCGAGGAATCGGTCGTCGATGTCGCCATTCATATTCGTGGGAATCCCCTGAAGCTCGGTGAGGTTGTTCCGCGTCGTGTGCCCGGGGTACTGGCCAAACAGATTGAGCCGAAGTTTGATGCGCAACAGAGCGGACGAATGGAAATGGCCCAGTGGCTCGTGAACCCGCAGCACTCGCTGACCAGTCGCGTGTTTGTGAATCGGGTTTGGCGATGGCATTTCGGTAAAGGGTTGGTGCGGACCCCTGACAATTTTGGGCTGCTCGGAGAACTTCCCACCCATCCCGAATTACTCGATCGACTCGCAAACGACTTCGTCCATAGCGGATGGTCCCTGAAGTCGCTGCATCGGCAGTTGATGGACTCGAGTACCTATCAACTCGAGAGTGAGCTTAGTGAAGCCTCTCGCAATGCGCTGGAGCTTGATCCTGAGAATCGGTTGTTCGGACGTGCGGAAATTCAGCGACTGGAAGCCGAAGCGGTGCGTGATGCACTGATCGCGGTCGGGGAAGGGCTGGATCGTCGAGTTGGCCAGTCGCTGCTGACGGTGAAAAACCGGGCTTATTTTTTTGATCATACTTCCAAGGACCTGACCGACTATCGGTCCCAGCGCCGGTCGATCTATTTGCCGGTCGTTCGAAATAATGTCTATGATGTCTTTCAATTGCTCGACTATCCCGATGCGGCGGTTCCCAATGGAGATCGGCCCACCACGACGATCGCTCCTCAAGCCCTCTTGATGATGAATAGCGAGTTTGTCGAGAAATGCAGTGCCGATTTGGCGGCCACATTGCTCGAGGAACGTATGGGGAATGACCAAGAGCGGATTCAAAGGGCGTACTTGCGGGCGTATGGCCGCGAAGCATTGCCTGCGGAAGTCACGGAATCCTTGTCGTTTCTCGGCGAGATTCGTGCGGAACTGATGCAGGCTGCAGCGACAGGCGATCGAACACCAGAACGCGCGTGGGATAAACGTGCGTGGGAAAGTTTGTGCCATGTCATGCTGATTTCCAACGAATTCATCTACATCAAATAAGGCAAGCTCATACACCCGATGTCAGATTCCGGCGAGTTACAGACGATTCAACGCTGGTTACAAGCGGTGATTACGCATCCCGAGGGAGTCTCGTCGGGGGTTTCGTCGGCCGCTGCACAGCAATGGCTGGCGGTCGCGGGTCAAAACGTCGAGCAGGTGATTTTACCTTCGTCCGAGCTGACCAGCCTCGACCGACTGCAGATTTATGGCCAGGCCTATTACGGTCGGTTGCTCGAATGTTTGCGGGCTCAGTATCCTGCCGTTCGGTATGCTGTTGGCGATGCGGCATTTGATGGAATGGCATTTGGATATCTCGTTGCGCATCCCTCAACCCGGTACACCCTGTCGGCGCTCGGAACGGCGTTCCCGGATTATCTGGCCACCATCCGGCCACCCCGCGCTGAGACGTTGGATTCCCATGAACCGGACTTTGCCGATTTTCTGATCGAGCTGGGAGGACTGGAGCAAGTCTACAGCGAGGTCTTCGATGGTCCCGGCCCCGAGCGTTCTCGTTCGCTGACAGCGCAGGATCTCGTTGGACTCTCTCCTGAACGCTTTTTGTCATCCCGTTTGCGATTGCATGACTGCGTCAGGTTACTCGAATTTTCCTTTCCCGTGCATGAATACGCCACGCAGGTCCGGCGAGGAAGCAACCCCATCCCACCGGCATCGCGCCAGGTCCTGTTGGTGGTGACCCGACGTGAATACTTTGTCCGTCGTGACGAGATCACCCGACCCCAGTTTCGGCTGTTATCAGCACTCAAACAAGGCCGGACCGTGGGCGAAGCGATCGAAGAATTGTATGTCAATGCACCGGTTGACTCGCAGGCGTTATCGGCGGATTTGGAAGTTTGGTTCCGTGCCTGGTCTGCCGCGCCCCTGTTTGCGGAATGGAATGCACCCGCTCACGAGATGAGCCGTGACTCGGTTTTTCTTGCTACCGAGTCAGAATCCGCCAATCCCACTTTTTTCTGAAAATGGGCGTGAATTGGCCGTAAGCGAAGGATTTTTCCGATCTTCATGGATTGGCTGGATGCAGAAGGGCGAGATTCAAACCAAGTCGACCTTACCGAAGTTGCCATCCAACACCATTCCGGTGATAATTGCGTTTAGGGAATGCATCAAAATCTTTGGATGAATGTCATGATGATCTGGTTTCAGCGTGGATTCAATTTCGTGGCTTTTGTTTTGATTGCGCATTTCGGCTGCGACGCGAGTGAGGGTTTCAAACCCGCTGTCATCGTAGTCAAGGAAGCATCAGTCAACCCGGATTCCAAGAGTTGGGCGAAAGCCACTTCGTTACCCGAAAACCGTGCGCTGCTTGCGAATTTTCCCAGCAAAGTATGGCAGGGTGTCAACAAGGACTGGCCTGTCTATCAGCGACCATATTCTCTCGTCGATGAAAACGGAGCGATTGTCGATGGCAACGATCGTTATAAAGTCCCCGTCCATGGCCTTTCCGAGGACGGAGAAAAGCAGGCTGTCAAGCTGGCAACACCGGAGCTGTTACAACGTTTTTTAACGTCCAATCGTTGCACTCCCATTACGAGGGCGATCACAAAATACCCTGTGGCGACTACCTCGAATCCCCCGTTTCCAAACCCCAATCCGTCCGATACGCTCTTTCCTTACCTGTCTGGCGATGGCAAAAATGTGCAGTTGCTTTTTATTCCACCCAAGGTTTTAAAGCCGCAGATTTTGGACGAAAGCTTGCTGGCACTGATCGACAAAAATCAACTCCTTCCCGATGACGGTGGTTCCACGCTCATCTGTTACGAAACCGATATGATTTGGGGAAGCAGCCTCTTGACGACCCCCAACGAAAAATCGCTGCTGGAAAAACTGTCTAAAAAGTGTGAGGATTCGAATGCAAGTAAATTGATCGCCCAAGTAGGACGGCCTGGTAAGATCTATTTGGTTTACGTCTTCTACGCGGGAACGACGATGCCCTTCAGCCAACTATCGGTGTATGAGTTCAATCCCTATAAGGTTGCATTCACTCGGCGAAAGCTCGATAAGTGAAAACAGGGTCCGTGATGCGATCTGACTGCGGGAACAGATGGTTCAGCCCGCATTTTTGCGTTTCGGGCCTGAAGTCGGTACTTTCGCTCTTGCGGTGGTGGATTGTTTTCCAAAGTCCTTACGAGGCGGCTCATGAAATTTGCGATCTGTCAGGAACTGTTTGAAAACTGGGATTGGCTGCGACAATGTCAGTTCATTGCGAAGACGGGATATACCGGGATTGAACTGGCGCCCTTTACGCTAGCCCCTCGGATCTCAGAGGTCTCTCCCGAACGTCGGCGTGAACTGCGGACCCAGGCGGATGATCATGGCTTAACGATTTGCGGATTACACTGGTTGCTGGCCAAAACCGAAGGGCTGCATCTGACCACTAAGGATCGATCGGTTCGTGAGGCGACCACCCGGTATTTGATTGAACTGGGGC
The DNA here is from genome assembly GCA_945869955.1 of Schlesneria paludicola DSM 18645. Classification (GTDB taxonomy): domain Bacteria; phylum Planctomycetota; class Planctomycetia; order Planctomycetales; family Planctomycetaceae; genus Schlesneria; species Schlesneria paludicola_B. The sequence goes on along the minus strand of CAMBQP010000027.1, from coordinate 17,144 downwards.
AAGCCTGTGCCGATTTGGGGGGGACCGTCATGGTATTCGGCTCCCCGGCACAGCGAAGTCTGTTACCAGGTGTTTCACGCGAGGAAGCGTACGAGAACGCTGCCGAAGTCTTTCGCGCGGCATTGCCTGCGTTCGCCGATCGGGGTGTCAAAATCGTCATGGAACCGCTCACGACACGCGAGACGGATTTCGTGAATTCCTGTGCCGAGGCGGTTGAACTGATTGACCGGGTCGGGCATTCGCATTTCGTGCTGCATCAGGATGTCAAAGCGATGCTCACGGAAACCAAGCCGATCCCGGATTTGATTGCCCAATACGCAAGTCTTACCGGCCATTTCCATGTAAATGATGAGAATTTGCTTGGTCCCGGTATGGGGAAAACCGATTATCGCCCCATCGTGAAGGCGTTACTCAAATCCGGGTATTCGGGCTGGATCAGTGTCGAAGTCTTTGACTACAAGCCAGGTGCGGAATTTATTGCTCGTCAGAGCCTCAACTACATGCGGCAGATTCTTGCGGAAGTCACCGCCGACCAAGATCTCGCAGCCCAAGATCTCACCGACCAAGATTCCGCAGCCAGCCCTCGACAGGACGAGATTGCTCAGGAGGCTGGCTGTGATCACTGATGACGATTTGATTTGTGTCGAACTTGGTCCGCAAGCTTACGACATTCCGATTGTCAGCCGCCAATTGAGTCAATGCGCGAAAATCTTCCAGCAATGGTGGTACATTCGCGATGGAATGTCTTCTGCCTTTTGTTCTGCAAAACCGCCACAAGCGAGTCTCTGGGTTGCCGAAAAACGACTCGTCGCCCCGCCGTTCACCCTGATTGTGACCGATTCCAATGTTGTGCAAACGCATGCTGCAACCGTCCGCGAATCATTGGTTTCCGACGGTTGGCGATGTGAAACCGAAGTTCTTCCTGCAGGAGAAACCTCGAAGTCACTCCAAATCCTTTCTCAAATTTACGATCGGCTGATCGCACTGAATGCCGATCGTCGTACGCTCATCATCGCCGTGGGTGGTGGAGTCGTCGGAGATGCCGCTGGTTTTGTTGCGGCAACATTCATGCGGGGGCTTCCCTTCATCCAGGTTCCGACGACGCTGCTGTCAGCGGTTGACAGTTCGGTCGGCGGAAAAACCGGAGTGAATCATCCCCGGGCCAAAAATATGATCGGAGCCTTTTATCAGCCGATTGGGGTCTTGATCGATACCTCAACGCTGGAAACGCTGCCGGATCGTGAATATCGTGCCGGCTTGGCCGAGGTCGTCAAGTATGGCGTGATTCTCGATGCGGATTTTCTCACTTACCTGGAACAGCATGTTGAACAGATTCGCACGCGTGATCCGGTGGTTCTACGTCACATCATCGCGAGAAGCTGTCGTATCAAAGCGGATGTCGTTGAACAGGACGAATTTGAGACGAAGGGTCTGCGGGCCGCATTGAATTATGGCCATACCTTTGGCCATGCGTTCGAAGCACTCGCAGGCTACGGCGAGTTGCTGCACGGCGAAGCGGTGGCGATCGGTATGGTTTATGCCAGTCGACTTGCAGAACGCTGCGGTTTGATTGACGAATCGCTGACCCGCCGACAGATTGAGTTACTGCAGGCGCTTTCCCTGCCAACAAGCCTGCCCCCGAACCTGGAATTATCCGCTGACGATGTGTTGGCACGAATGCGGCTGGACAAAAAAACCGTCTCGGGGAGTTTGCGTTTTGTGCTACCGATTCGTGCAGGTGCCGTCAAAACGGTTTCCGATATCCCGGAATCCGCAGTGAGGGCAATCCTGGCAGAATCCGTATAATCATGCCGTGATCATCACAGCGTGACCATCACGGCGTCGCATCTCACCCCCTGATTTCCCGAAGCGGGGATGTGGTTTCCCCGCGACAAATGTGGTTTCCCGGCATCATGCTCGCGGACAATTCGATCCCCATCGGGGGTGGGATTTCGGTCAAAACGTCAACAAACCAAGTGCTTTTCGCGAAAACTCGCTATGGCATCTGGTTTGCTAACAGACTTGCTGATCCGATTTTTACACCACCGATTGAGGTCAGTATGACATCCAGGGAATTCGGCCTGTCTGTCCGATCGATTGCCGAGTTGGCGATCGTCGTTGCCCACGCTGCCCAAGATTTGATTGACGAGATTCAAATCCCTCCCGCGAGATCGTTACAACTTTTCTGGCAGACCGGTCGTCAGTTGCAGCAACGATGGATGAAACAACTGGAAAGCGACACCAATCGGGTGCCACACGAGATGGACCGATTGGAAGCATTCGCCCCCGGTTTATTTGCCAGCGAAATGTTGGTGCGAACGTGGGGGACCGTGCTCGCTTGCCTGGATCGACGCAACGGGAGCGGTGATCTGACATTGATTGCTCGTAATGTGATCAATGGACTGACTCAGGTACGGCATCACGTTCTTGCCGAACTGCTGAATCGACCCCCGAATGAAGCTCAACGAGTGATGCAGCTCGATCGATTTCGTCGTCGTACAGAACTCTGGACAGACCAGATTCTGGCCTCCTTTGCCACGGACTACGACGGTGCGGCATTCGCATTCGATCATCAGCGCCTCAAGCAAATTCAGGGGGCGAGTGTGTGGGTCTCGGGGGCCGTTGAAACGCGATCGGTAAACGTAGTCGCGTTCTCAAGCCCCTTGCAATTTCCCGCAGAATTCTTGGATGAACCAGAATTTGCCGGTCTGATGCGAGCGATCCTGATGGCGATTCAACCCGCACGCTCGACCAAGCCGGACGCGTCGCGATCCTTGATGGAATGGCGTATGATTGCACACAGGCATCGATTCGGAGAATCCCCCCGCTACCCCGTCTCTGCCAGGCAGGATCTCAGTGCCGAGATTTCGCTAGCCCGAATACTTGGCTGATTGGCCGTCGAAAAAGGCCTATCAACAGCAAGCTCACGAAGCCGACAAGACCCACCGCGAGACCCAGCGAAAACGAGCGCGATTTGGGATTCTGATCAGGTTCCTCAATCGCTTCCATGAGAATCTCAGCACCCGATTGCGCTGGAATGCCAGCGTGTTTTCGCGTCGAAGGGAGTGATCTTGATTCGGATTCGGTTTCTCGCAACAGGTCGGACGAACGTATCGCAGCCGCGAGTACCCTGCTCGAGATTCTGGCAGGAATTCGGTCCTCTTCGGCGGCACAATCCTCGGATTCGCTCGAAGCGGGTGCTCGCGTGGTCGCCGGGATTGCCTCTGGAGTCGTCGTGACAGGTTCTATCGTTCGAGGGTCCGTCGTTCGGGATGTCGCCACCGTCCTCGATTCCGAGATCGATTCCCGTGCTTCCAGCGAGACGCTGCGATTCGCCATGACAATCGCATCATGAGCCGGAATTTGATGGGTCCGCGCTGGCGGAGTCGAGTCAATTCGATCGGCTCGGAAAGTATTCCGAATCGCCTCGCTCGAAACTTGTGTCACCGGATCTTGTGTCAGTGGACCAGGTGTCAGTGGACCAGGTGTCACCGGATCTTCTGATGCAGGGGCCGCAGGTTTCTTTTCTCGTCGGAAGAACGTGGACCAGTTTCTTGGCGTTTTCGGTGTCCCTTTTGCTTCTTTCGCGGGGGGAGTGGCAAGTTGGGTGGAAAGTTGAGAAGTCTCTTCGGGTTCCTCAGTCCGTGTCGCTGCGGAGGATTCGTCAGCAGTCCCTGGCTCCTGCGTGAGTCGCGTGGCGTCCATTTGCCCTTCAATCCGGCGCACCAGATCCAGCGGACGATCCTCGTCTGGAGCGTAATCCAGTTGTGCCGCGTCACCGAGTTTCTGAGCCGCAACCGCCGCCTCGTGCGCCCGATCGAGCTGGCCGATCGCAAAGAGTTCCTTGGCCCGCGAGATCAGTGAATCAACACGAAATCGTTCTTCCAGTGCGGTGACGCTTCGCCGTGGTAAGGTCATGGCATGACGAACATCATCAGTCAATGCCGCGTTTAACCGTTCCAGTGGAGAATTGAATTGCTCCGTCTCGATGGGGTGGGCGTGAGTGGTTTCGGCGGGTTCCCGCGAATTCGGATCAGAGGACGTCCCTTCGCTCTCTCGATCGGACGAGATCAGCGGCAGGCCCAGACGCCGGGGAGGACTTTTGGTTTTCCCCCCAGCCGAGGTTTCCTCGCCCCGCGCCAGCACCTCACTTGTCGATTCCGATTGACTCGTCGAATCCTGTTGCAGGGCGACGTTGGCGGCCACCGCGGGTTCGGTCAAATTGTCCGTTGATTCCCGGTCCGGATGGGTCTCTTTTCCCGGCCAGCGAACCGGTGGAACTTGCTGCCACAGCGAAGTGATCGCGGGCCGTGTCCGGGCACAGCCCGACGGGAGCGAAACGATGATCAGCATGCTGATCGCGCTCGCAACGATTCGCAGGTGAAAATGTCGAACGGTGATATTGGTCGTTTGGACTGCCAAAACAACTCGTCCAGAGAAGCTTGTACGGTCTTCGAAGCAACTTTATTTATCGACCAGATTCTCTGTTCAGCTGAGTTAAAAAACGGAGTCAACAACGACAACTCCCTCGGCACCGGCAGATTCTGCCGAACATCGCCCCTGAACGCCGCGCAAAAGCCCCAGGCTTCAGCCCACTGACTCGTGAGCCGCAAATGGTCGCGGTATGATGTGAGTCGTCAGTACGGTCGCATGTCATACCGTTCCGATTGGCTGTGATGATTCGATCTGGTGTTGCTCCCGTTTTCTGAATGAAGAACTCTGATGCTGAAAAATATCCCCCCGATCATTTCGCCCGAATTGATGTCGATTCTGATGAGGATGGGGCATGGTGACGAAATCGTGCTCGCCGATGGCAATTTCCCCGCCGAAAGTTGCGCTCAGCGCGTGGTTCGGGCCGATGGACACGGCGTGATTCCACTGCTCGACGCAATCATGCAATTCTTTCCGTTAGACACCTTTGTGGACCACCCCGCCAGTGTGATGCAACCGGTGAATGACGATGCGATGGAGCCTCCCATCTGGTCTGATTATCGCCGAGTCCTCGCCGCTCACGAGGGTCACGAAGTCGAATTGAGACCGATCGAGCGTTTTCGTTTTTATGATTTTGCGAAATCCGCCTACGCGATTGTTGCCACCGGCGAGACGGCCATTTACGCCAATCTGATTCTGAAAAAGGGGGTTGTGATGGCCTGATCGCCCGCGAAAATCGCGCTTTCGAGGCGCACCCGCGATCGCTTTCCAAGACCTCTCGCAGGGTCTGTTTACGGAGTCGGTTTACGGCGGATCTTCCGGAATGTCTTCCCGGATTCTTCTCGCTCAAGGCCGCACCGCGACGGCGATCCCTTTCACACACCGCGTCGAGTCATTTCAAGCATCAAAAAAGAGTGGATCCATGAAAACAGAAGCGGTTCTGGACGATATCCGGGCTCGAATTGAATCAGGTTACCCACTGTTGTTTTTAAAAACGGCCGAGGAAGATCGTTGGGAGCGAGAACTGGCAGAACTGGCGCTCGAAAGCGAACGGGGCTTGGTGACCTGGACCATCACCCGCGGATTGCAACCACCGATTTCGGGCGAAGACCACGAGCCCCCTTCGGCCAGTCGCCTGCTGACACAAATCCGTGATTACCCAGAAGAACACTTGTTCCTCATCAAAGACTTTCACCCGTATCTCCAGGACCCCTTGGTTCTGCGGCAATTGCGAGACCTGCTGCCGGAACTGATTGCACAGCGAAAAACGTTGCTGCTGTTCGGTCCTGTCTTACAGGTTCCGCTCGAACTCGAAAAAGATTCCGTCCGCATCGAACTCCCGATTCCCGACTACGACGATTTACGCGATGAATTTGATCAGGTGTTGGCGGTACTGCGACAAGCGGCCAATCCGCTGCAGCTGAGCTCGGACAATGAAGACCGGTTGATTAAAGCGGTCATGGGTCTGACCGCACAAGAAGCCCGCAAGGCCTGGATGCGCGCGCTTCGTGGTCGAACCGAATTGAACGACGATGTCTTCACTGCCCTGATCTCCGAAAAGCGAACCCTGGCCTCGGGGTCCGACTTACTGGAATTCTATGACCTGGACGAAAATGTTGCCGACATCGGCGGCCTGGATCAGCTCAAGGAATGGATGTCCAAACGAGCCGAAGCCTATTCACCCCGTGCCCGCGAGCAGGGGATTCCGCTCCCCAAAGGGATGCTACTGCTGGGTGTACAGGGTTGCGGCAAAAGCCTCACCGCCCGTGCCACTGCTCGATTACTCAGCTTCCCTTTGATGCGACTTGATATTGCCGCCCTGTTAGGAGCTCAGCGGGGCGAGTCCGAAAAGAATATGCGTAGTGTCTTGAGTTTGGTCGAATCGATCGCCCCCGCCGTGCTCTGGCTGGATGAAATCGAAAAAGGGTTTGCGGGAGTCGAAGGGGATGGTGTCGGAGCCGCAGATGCCACCATGTTGCGGCTGGTGGGAACATTTCTCACCTGGATGGCCGAAATTCAAAAGCCGATTTTTGTCGTCGCCACAGCCAACTCGGTCGAAAATCTCCCCCCCGAAATGCTCCGCCGCGGTCGCTTTGACGAGCTCTTTTTTGTCGATTTGCCCAACTTTGAAGAACGCAAACACATTCTCGGCATCCATCTCAAAAAACGAGGATGGAAGACCGAGCAATTCGATTTGAGTGACCTCGCCCGCCGGACCGATGGGTTCAGTGGAGCCGAGCTCGAGCAAATCGTCGTGACCGCCTTGATTGAAGCCTTCGGAAATGGCCAGATCCTGTCACAAGAGGAATTAGAGCGGGCCTGGAGGTCGACCGTGCCACTTTCCGTAACGATGGAAGACAAAATCTTCGCGCTGAGAAACTGGGCCCAAGACCGCTGTCGCCGCGCCACTTCGGATAGCCGCGTCACCGCGATGCTTGAAGCCGAACAGCGCATCGAGACGACGCGGATTCCCGTCGACGATGATGACTCGGCTCCGTTGCCCCCGTGGGCCCAATTGGCTGCGTCCGGGCAGTTGAAAGCGGGAATCGTCGAATATGTCCGCAAAGATGGTGATGTCCTGTTTCCGGGTCTAGTCGAAGCCATGTCCCCGTACATGGAAGTGGCGGGGGATCAAGGCCTGGCGGTCCGTTCAAATCCCAATACCGTCTTGTGGGCCGGCATGAGTCAACCGTTGTGTGAGCTCATCTGTGAACTGGTCTCATCAAAACGGCTCTACATTCATCCGACCGACATCGAGCGTTACAAACAGATTCAAAAAGGGGTTCGGCTCCCCATTTTGAAAGAGCCGACTGATGAAAAGGTCCCCCGCGCCTCATGGCTCGCCGCATCACTCAGAACCGCACCGCATCCCGTTCACAGCGCCCGTCTCTCCCGCATCGGCCGCATGAAGCTGGGAGGAAGCTGACGGGAAATCAAAAAATGCGAAGATTGTGAACCACGAATCAAACGAATCACACGAATCGGAAAAGATAAAAAGATTAGGAGCCCTGAAAACTGAAAAATGAAAACTGAAAACTGAAAACTTGCTCACCTAACCGACCGCCCACCAATCCTTCGCTCCAAAGCGGGCCCCACCGTTTTTTCACCGCAATCCCGATAGTACTGTGCCAGTTCACCCAGAATCGCAGGCGAAGGGGTTTTCGAACCATCATCCTTACGAAGATCTCGTCGTAGTTCGAGCGCCCGTTCCACCAGCGCCGTCAGCCGCTTCACCTCAGCCAGATTCTGCTTGCGGCGTTCCACCACCGACAGCCGGATCATCGTATTCCAATCAACGGCGTGCAGTTCCAGTCCCCGGTGATAGGCGGAAATCGCTTTGTCGAATTCCTGATTCGATTCATGAATCCATCCTTCCAGCCGCCAGAAGCGAGCATCAGTCCCGGCCGATGCCGGAGCCTGTGCCAAGATCTCCGCACCACGACGAACATCCCCCGTGACAATGCAGAGATTAGCCTGATAGGCGAGCAACTCGATGTTCTGCGGAAATCGTTGCAGCATGACATCCACCTGTTTTTTCTTGTCGCTGACGCTTTCTGATTCGGGATAACTGGGGGACGAAGCGGTCGACATCGAAGCAGAACTTGAATCCTGCACAGCAAGCTCGGGACGGAGCAGGAAATTCGACACCAGAAAGATCTCTTCCTCAGGATGCTCTTTTAGCCAGCGGGCGTTAAGAGAGACGGTATTATTATCTCGCAGGGTAAAAAGCAGAAAATCGTAAGCATAAGCTTCTGGGGGTTCGCACTGCGCCGCAATCGCCGCACGAATCTGCTTCGCGAGCTTTTGACGTTGTAACGTGGCCGCATAGAACCCGATCAACTGCTGATGAGCTTCCGCCGCTTTGGGGTTGATTCTGAGGATCCGTTCGAGTGTCTCGGCACCCTTCAGGGGATCGTTCAATCGACGAAACCTCAATTGCGTTGCCTCGGCCAGTGCTGCGACCGCCTGAGGATCCCAGTCTGGTACTTTCGAAAAACTGTCAGCCGCTTCCGACCATTCACCACGACCGATCGCGGCCCGTCCCCGCAGCATCCACCCCTCGCCACTCGACGGATTCTGACTGGTCCAGCGCTCGACCAGCACCTTCAATTCATCCCAACGATGCAGAGAGGCCGCCTGACGGCATTGATTGGCCAATTGATTCTCTTGATGCCGTCGCCATTCCCGAGCAACCTGCGGAAACGCCAGTACCGCCAGAAAGGTGATGGCCAGCAGCGAGAACAGACCAATTCGCAGACGCAAAACGTTCATCACCAGCCTATTTCCTCAAGGACGATTCTCTTCGATTCTCAAAATCTGATCGACCGCCACGTTTTCCAGAGTCTGGATTGCACCCGACGGCCAGCGGATGGTCAGGGTTTCGAGTCTGGTGATGTCCCCTAAACCCCAGTGAATCCGAGGATCACTCGACGAAAGGAAACTGGACGTGGGTGACAGGTCCGCAATCCAGACGCGATCACCCGATTTTCCCACCGCACGCGCCCCGTAGGCGAACCGGTTTGGTGTCGAGCTGTGCAGATCGAGTTTTAGCCAGTGCGAGCGGGAATCTGTTTGATTCATCAGCAACATGACCGGACCTTCGAAATCCACGACGAGCAGATCGACGCGACCATCCTGATCAAAATCGGCAGTGGCACAGCCCCGACCCACCAGGGGCCGCTGCACGTCCACCCCCAACTGGGGCACAATATCAATGAATTGTTGACCAAGATGATTCCACAACAGTTGTACAGGCTGGCGATAGGGGACACCCGACCCGTAGATCTCGGCCGAGTTATGATTGACATGCCCATTCGCAATCAACAAGTCTGGCCAGCCATCGTTATCAAAATCGATCCACTTGGAACCAAACCCCAAGCTGTTGCGAGTAATTCGGGCGATGTCTGTCCCTTTGGCACAGTCCACAAACAACGTATTTCCCAGGCTTTGAAAGAGTGCCGACGACAGGTCAAACCAATTGGTCACAAAAAGATCCAGCCGGCCATCACGATCAAAATCGGCCCAGTCGGCGGACATGGCCGAGAGCGGCCGCCCATTATCCGAGGTCGCGACACCGGCAATCGAGGCCATATTCTCAAAACGGAAATCACCCTGATTATGCAGCAGGTCCGCAGCAACCCCATCGTTACCAATATAAAAATCCACCAGACCATCGTCGTCGAGGTCTGTAAAGGCCAGCACCATCCCCACGCCATGCGTCTGTTTCATAGCCTGTTCAGCGGGAATCATCTGAAAGGAACTTGTGCCGGTATTTCTCCAGATTTGCCCAAACTCGGGCAGATCCGAGCGGGGACCACAGCCCGAGACAATCCCGTGTGCGTACTCGCAATATTTTTTCGTTTCCGGCCCGAAGACGACGTAATTCAAAATGACCAGATCCACCCACCCGTCTCGATCCAGGTCCATAAAACCCGAGCTGGCTCCCCAGAACCCCCCATTCGCGGGATCCAATCCTGCCGAGGCGGTTTCATCCCGAAACCGCCGGCCATCCAGATTTTTATAGAGTGCCAGTTTCTGGTATCCCGTCAGCAACACATCCAGCAAGCCATCCCCGTCATAATCCCCGATCGAACCACCGGTCCAATGTCCCGCAGTCGCCTGCAGGCCACTCTCTTCCGTCCGATCCTGAAATCGCCCACCCCCTTCATTCCGAAAAAAGGCCGGGGCAGGGTTCCCAATCAATAGCACGTCTTGCCAGCCATCATTGTCACTATCAAACACGACACAACCCGCTCCAAACGCTTCTAAGGCGGTCATTGGTTTTGGTTGGTCGGGCCAGACAAATTTCAGCCCGCGTTCGCTGGCCTGATCCACAAACAACAGTTGTGCACGAGCCGAAATCTCTGGTGTCACCTCCTGGGTCACCGGTGCCACAACCTGTTCGCTAGGACGAAATGCCGCCGAAAAGGGAGAGGCATCACGAGGTGCAAGATCACCGGAAACGGCTTTCGACGGGCTCGATTCAGAATGAATTTCGGGAGTGGACGAGCTTTGACATCCCGCCGATACAACCAGCAGCAGGCCGTACAGGGCAGAAAAACCCCAACGAGTAGTCGCATCGTTTGGTACGGTCAAAGTGCATGACATCGAGCAGGCTGCTCCAGCGGAAAGAAATTCGGTCGGCAAAGCGTTGATTCCCCGCCAGCGTCAAAGCGAAGATCGTTCGCAGAGTAGAATTCGTTTTGCCAGTGAAATCAATGTTGAACGGTCTTTGACCTAAAAAAGGGAACCGGCTTCGCCTGCGATGGCGATACCCTTTTTCGAAGAATTCAAAGGTCGGCACGGTCGCCCCCGCCGTGATGGACAGCCAGCCAGATCGTCGGTTCGTCGGGCGTCGTCCACTCGACCCGGTGCTTGGTGTGGGCAGGAATGTTTACAAAGTCGCCGGGCTTCATTTCCATCAAGGTCTCTTCGAATCTCAGTCGAGCCGCTCCCTTTAAGACGATGACCCATTCGTGCTGCGGTTGGTCATACCAGAAGTCTGCGGGCGAGTTGTGGCCGTGTGAGACGATCCGTTCAATCCGCACGTTAGGGGCTTCGAGGAGCGTCGTGAACAGTTCATCAGGAAGGCCTGGCGGGAGATCGGTGAAGAGGTTGCTCGTCATGTCACCACTCGACTTTGTCGGAAGCAGAAATTAGACCGGCAATCGCCTCGACGGCGCGCCCCAACTGAAAAGGAAAAACTACCGCAATTCATCACATACACGATCGCAACCTCATCAGGCAGACACTTCTGAACCACCCTCGCCATCATTCCATTCCGAGTCAAACGAGATCAAACCCAGCGATTCGGGTGATTCGAGCGAACTCGCAACGCATTTTCAAGCGACAACTGTGTCCCCTTGACTGTGTCCCCTTGACCGTGTCCCCGATCGTTGACGACTTTCGTCTGGTCAAAGCCGCTGGCGACTTCCTCAGCGTAGCCATCATCGCTCTGCGTGATGAGGCTCCGTCGTGAACCAAACAATCGTTCAAACCCGACGAATTTGCCCTCATATAGCGTAAGCCAACGCAAACGTCCGGTGAAACACCGTTTGCCAATTCGTCGATTCTGGATGGGCGTTATTACCCATTCAAAGTCACCCAAGAAATCAGGACACGTTTACGTCGGTCGGTGTTGGAAATCTAACGCGGAAAAGAGATAAAATAGGTGTCCCCAATTTATCCCCAGTTCTCCCCCAGCATCAATTATCCCCGGCGAAAAATTTTCACGATCGGATGAAATTCCACGTCGTGATCGAGTGGAAAAATGGGACGTGGGCAACGCGTGTGCCCCAGGTACGCAAGGTTGGCACTGGACGAACCCGGCGCATCGACAGGAATCATCGCCTCGCACCAATCGGCGAACATATGGTGTTGGCAATGCGGCGATTTCACCACGACCGCAGCAAAGTTACGAGGATTTTGACCGAGCGAATAGAAAAACGATCGGTCGTAAAGGCTGACCGCCCGGCTGCTGATCGCTAACGTAAAGTTTTCGAAGTCGATGACCGCTGAAGGCCCCGAATCCCAGACTTCACCGAACGACTCGCTGCGAAACAAACCGTCGGCCAAGTGGCGAACGATCCCTTGGATCGCCAGCGGTTGAAAGCGACGTGCATCCAGTGTCCCCCCGACGTATGTCGAAATCGTCGCACCGACTCCGGCCGCGAATGCCTGCTGCACAGCAGGTGCGTCGACGATTGGCAATAGCGTTCGACCTCGATATCCGCACTCGACCAGTTTCCTCAAGATGGCATTGCTGTCCCCGGAAGCTCCGGAACTCGTCGCGTCGGCGGCATCCACGACCGCAACCGTTCCTGCTCTTGGTTGCCGCATCTGAGCGGCCATCTCGTCCAAACTGATCAACGGCACTTTCATGCGGTGACGGTTCGGCCAGAAGCTCTCTGCAATGCGGACCGCTTCGCGCTCTGCCAGCTCGATGTCATTGTCGGTCACCACAAAACTGTAAGTCTGTAGCGCGGGAACATCCGTGAACGGGTTGCCAATAAACATCCCGGCGGAAAGTCCGTTCGGACCTGCTTCCACTTGCTGGGCGATGCGGATGCTGTCGCCGAAAAGCCCCGTCGCGGTAATCAACTCATCGCCGCGAACCAATGCCGGTATCGCCACTTTTGCAGTCACCGGCCGAGCACCCGCGAGAATCTTCATCAGCAAGCGAGCAGCACGTTCGCCCGTTTCAAAAAAGTCGACATGCGGATAGGTGTGGTAGGCCACGATCGCATCGGAATGTTCGACCATGCGATCGGTGAGTATGCCATGCAGGTCCAATGAGACGACGATCGGTACCGCATCGCCGAGCACTCGTCGCGTTTCCGCAAGCAGAAATCCTTCGGGGTCCAATTCCTCCTGACTCGCCATCGCACCATGCATACAGAGGTATACTCCATCGACCGGCGGAGCGGATCGAATGCTCTCGATGAACTCACGAGCGATTCGTTGCCATGCGTCCGCGGCGAGGGTTCCGCCGGACGTGATGAAACAGGCGCTGTAAGCCGGAACAATTTCCACGTCCGCCCGCTGATCAAAAACGCTTAAGGCTCCACCGATTTCATTGCGAACCGAGCGGTGATAGTTCAGCAGTTCCTGGCCGCAGCGGACGCGAAAGTCCGCATATTGGCTGAGGTGCGGATTGAATGTCGAGACTTCTTGTTTGCATTCGGCGATCAGAATTCGACGCATGGAAAGTTGCTCGCTTCGTGGTTGATGCTATCGTAGCGGAGGTGTGATGTAGATCGGTTCGCCGCGAACCTGGATCTCAACGTCGACCAGGTAGGGTCGAATCCCTTCCAGATCCGGTTCGATACCAAGTCCCGGTGCATCGGGGACATGCAACAATCCCTGTTGATCTGGAACGATGTGATTCTTGGTCATCGCTTTGGCGAGTGATTTGAGTTCCGTGGGGAATTCGCAAATCGTATGAGACTCAAGTCCCGCAAACGGTTGCAACGAAGCGGACAATGCGAGATTCGACGTAAACGTGTGATTGACATAGGTCACGCCTTTGCCAGCCGCATAGTCGGCGACATCTTTGGCAATCGTGATCCCACCGATACGGCCCGCGTCGATTTGGATATACCTCAGCCCCGCATAGTCGACCATGTGTTTGGCCATATGGAAGTTGTGGCATCCTTCCCCGCCGGCCATCCCCACCAATCCACTTTCGAGCGACAACGCGTGATACTCGGACAAGGCTCCGGAAACGAATGGTTCTTCCAGCCACGTGGCGCGAACTTGCTTGAGCATTCCGAGTCGAGCCCGTGCGGCGTCCACGTCGGCATTCCAAACTGTGCCTGCATCGACGAGCAGAATCCCCTCTTCACCAAGTCCCTCGCGGGCCGCAGCGAGTTGTGCGCAATCGTCCTCGACGCTCGACAGCCCGAATGGTCCCCAGCCAAACTTGGCGGCGCGAAACCCCTGAGCCGCAATCGTCCTGGCTTTGCTCAGCGTCTCGGCGGCCGTATTGCCAAATAAGACCGATGCGTACGGTGTTTTGGCAAAGCAGGATTTGTAGCCGAGTAGCTTCCAAACGGGCTCGTTCAATCGACGCCCCAACAAATCCCACAAGGCGATATCGATTCCCGAAAGCGTATGATCGGCTTGGAGCAAATCCAGGCTATTGGCCCGCACCAAATTTCCGATGCGGCGAATGTCACTCACGTCGTCGATCTGTTGGCCGAGGACAGAAGCGATGACCGGCTTGCATGCGCTGTGTGACATTGGACAGATCAAACTGGCAATTGAGACCAATGGCGCCGCCTCGCACTCGCCCCATCCAACATGTTCACCGGCCGCAATGCGGACGAGCAAGGCATCCTGGCTCCCGTCTCCAATGTCCAGGACTTGAGGCATCGACAAGTAGTAGAAATCGACGGAATCGATCTTCATAATTCCAAGAAACCTATGCTGAGGGAACGAGTGGGTCTGGATTGGGATTGTATACGATGTGGGCCGAGGTGGAATCTCGTCAAGGGAAGTCCCTTTTTTCTGTACCCGCAAGATCGGAAACCCCAAGTGACACGCCCAAGTGACACGCCGGGGGACAAGAGGGTGATTTTGGTTGGGAGTCAGGGTATCCTTCGTCTTAAGGATAAGCGTCACGCATGATCAGCGAAACTCGATGACGGGCAATTCTTCGATCGGTTATGATACAGCACGTCGGGACGCAGGGATCTCGCTGCGGGAAGCAATCAGAATCACGGCTGACAAGCGGCGTCGTCATCAATAAAATAGACAGTTAAAGAGGTCATTCAAATGCGGAACGGGATGTGGACTCCATGAAAATTCTCTTCCTGCACGGTTGGCATTCGGTCCCTGGCGGCGTCAAGCCGACCTACCTGCAGGACCACGGCCACGAAGTCATCAATCCGGCACTCGATGACAATGACTTCGGTCTGGCAGTCATGACTGCCCAGGTGGAATTCGACAAACATCTGCCACAGGTTGTTGTTGGATCATCGAGGGGTGGTGCTGTCGCTTTGAACATCGACAGCGGGAATGCCAAGATCGTTGTGTTGTGTCCAGCCTGGAAGAATTGGGGGACGGTCAAAAAGGTCAAGCCCGAGACCATCATCTTGCATTCGCGCGCCGATGAAGTGATTCCCTTCGCCGACAGCGAAGAGTTGGCTCGAAACTCAGGGGCAAAGTTGATCGAAGTGGGTATTGATCATCGGCTGGCAGACCCTGAACCGCTCTCGGTTATGTTGTGGGCTTGCGAATTACTCGGTTCAGGACAGGATTTATTGCAGTTGGACGAAGGCCTGCTCTCGGACGATGATGCCGCGACCTCCCAGAAGGAATCCAGCTACATCTGTGATGCTTGTGGTGAAGAGATCATCATTCCTGTGGATCTGTCTGAAGGAGTGCATCAAAAGTATGTCGAAGATTGCCCGGTATGCTGCCGAGCCAACATCATCCATGTTGAGATTGATGGTGAAGGAAATGCCAATCTCTGGGCCGAACCTGAGCAGGATGGTGATTAGACAACCTTCAATAACAGGGCGTACGGGTCACGCCACAGAGGTTTGACGTGCGATGCTCGCCAAACGAGAAATCTTTCCGTTTTCCTTCATTTCCCTCTGAAGCGAATGTCTGGCATGAAGTCTTTTGCTCTTTGCTTTGTCACCATCTGGCTGGGGTTCTTCGCAGGGTTGACGCGGGCCGAGAACAAAGTCGACATCGGCCACAGTACTTATGGAGTCGGGTTCACGTTTCCATCGGTCCCCGCTCCCGCAAATAACGACGCGGCGACCGCAGCGAAATTTCGCCTGGTGGATGGCGACCGCGATCCCAACGGCGGCGACCTGGCGGTGCTCCATGACGGTCGTGTCCCCTCCCACGATGACCAGCCTGCTGCCAATTTCTTTTTTCGTGCAGGAATCGATGGCGGGCGAATCCTGATCGATCTTGGCAAGGTGCGTGGAGACGCTGGGGAGACTGCGCTGTGGAAACGCTGTCCGAATCTGTCCAAGAATGAGGATCCAAATCTGCTGAAGGCGAGCTCAAAACGAACAAAGTCTGGTGACCAAGCCTCATGACGCTAAGCGATGAATGGCTAAGTTGAGGACTTCGCTGCCGGAACCAATCGCATCATGACCGACCTCCACTTCGTTGATCATCGATCAAGAAACAGCCACAGGAGACACTGCAAACTAGGCCTTGAGGACTACCAAATTGATATGGACCTGCCCCGTGATCGTAGCCCACAACAGACGAAGAGCACTGCTTCTCCGAAGACTCCGAAGCAGTGGCACAGGAGGCAGTGTCCCTACGGTTTTCGCACACGATTTTCGCGTACACGGGAGAACTTCCGGTACGGTTCGGAGGGATGGGAAACTGAATATAATCAGTCCTTCCTACCCCGATCGTTGACGACTTTCGCCTGTTTAAAGCCGCCTGCGGCGTCCCAACGTAGCCATCATCGCTCCTGCGTGATGTGGCTCCGTCGTGAACCAAACAACCGTTCAAAACCAACCCATTTGAAATATTTTAGTGCAAGCCAACGCAAGTCACCCAGCGAATTCGAAGATTTTTCGGCTCTCATCCAGCCAAATTTCTGATGGATTTTCTGTCTGAATCCGTCCAAGAATGATGATCTGAATCGAATGCAAGCGAGCTCAAAACGATCAAAGTCTGGTGACCAAGCCTCATCACACGGAAAAACTATCCTTTTCGCATTTGACAAACGATTTTCGCTCGTTGAGTCTTTTCCCCCTTGTGAACCGGCACCAGGCGTCCGCGCGACAATTAAAAAAAAACTTCGTCCGGCAATCGCCAGTACCAGCGGGCTTTTTCTCCTTTTTCCTGCACTTTGTTCGTCTGACAGCCCAAACTCCGAAACGCTCTTCGCAGTAATGCTTCACCGATCTCGTTCTCGGCCGCCTCGGCTTGAAGCTCGAATGCAGCCACCTTTCCGCTGCGCAGTCGTGCATGCAACCAGTTCGCGGCACGATCATTTTCGAATTGCTGTTCTCGCGCCAGTGGATCTTTCGGAGCCATGATCGCCTGCCGCAAAAACTCCTCACCCTGGATCCCGTCCGGTGCTTCATCCCAGGCGATTTTCCCCTGAGACAGGCTATACGCAAACCCATGGGGATTCATGTAGCGCGTCTTTTTGATGGGGACCAACCTTCGTCCGTTGGCGACATCCAGGTCGCGCACGATCATCCAGACCGATCGCGCCACCGTCGACA
>CAMBQP010000026.1 GCA_945869955.1 Schlesneria paludicola DSM 18645 | reverse complement strand
AGCAAGAGGTGATGACGGACGTTCATTCGTTTCGAACCGCGCTGGTGCATGTGCTGCGACAGGACCCCGACGTCATCGTGATTGGTGAGATGAGAAACCTCGAAACCATCGAGACGGCGCTCATGGCTGCCGAGACGGGACACCTGGTTTTGGCGACGCTGCATACGCCGGATTCGGTGCAAACGGTTCAGCGAATTTTCAGCGTCTTTCCCGCAGATCAGCAAAATTCGATTGTGATGCAAGTCGCCAATAGTTTGCAGGCGATTATCTCGCAGAAGTTGTTACCCCGGGCGGATGGAAATGGACAGATCATGGCGACCGAAGTTTGTATTGCAACCAATGCGGTTCGCAATCACATCCGCAGCCGCGAGGTGCACCAGATCTATAACGAGATGCAGACTGGTCGAAAGCATCAGATGCAGACGATGGACAATGCGCTACTTGATCTCTATCAAAAAGGAGAGATCAGCTACGACACGGCGCTCTCGAACGCCCGCGAGCCGGACCACATCCGTCATAAGGCTCAGAAATAAATCTGGTTTTGGAAATGGAATGCGGTGCTGGTTCGGGCTGTTCCCCCCTCAGTGCCAGGTTTCCCCAATTATGGGAACCAATTGTGGGAACCAATTGTGGGAACCAATTGTGGGAACCTGTTGTGGGAACCTGTTGTGGGCCCGGCGGGATTGGGGCGGGTGATCAAACCAAACAGGGAAGCGAGTGCGAAACCGCTTCCCTGTCTGTTTATCAGGGTCTGTTCATCGAGCCTGACTGTTTGCCTGGTTTACTTTTCGAAGGATTTCAGGGCGTATTGAGCTCCGCGGTAGGCCGAGAGCTGGCTGGCCTTGGTCTGGAGGACCTGCTTGTAGAAAGCATCCGCGTTGGTTTTATCGTTTCCTTGATTGCGGCGTTCCGCGATAAAGAAATAGGCTTCGCAAAGCTGGAGTTTTTTCATTTTTTCGTCGGGGGTTTTGGCAACAAAGGCGACCAGATCTTGTTCAGAAAGTTTGCCGCTGAGGAAGAGGACCAATTGGTCGATCCAGTCACGATCTTTTTCCGGACGATTGGCGCTGATGGCGGTAATGTCTGTGATGGCGTCAGCCTTTCCGTCCATGACCAGTGACCAGAGCTTCCAGGGGTTCAAGTATCGCATGTTATTGGCGTCGATTTGACCTGCCGCACTGAATGCTTCGTAGGCACCCGCGAAATCGCGAGAGAAGAATTTGCCGAAGCCGAGGTCGGCCTGGGCCACGGGATTTTTGGGGTTCAGGCTGGCAGCGTTGCTGTAGTCTGTGACGGCTCCCGTGACATTTCCCTGTGAGAGACGGCAGGTTCCGCGGAGGGTGGTGAAGAGCGGGTTCTGTGGGTCAATTTCCAGGGATTTGGTAAAGTCCTGTTCGGCTTCAGCCAGTTTACCAACTCCCTGCAGGGTATATCCTCGATTGGTGTAGGCGACGGCAAAATTTTTGTCGAGTTCGATGGCCTTGTTGAAATCGCTGAGCGCCTCGACCGATTTCCCCTGTTGTTGCAGAAAGAGGCCCCGATTATTGTACACGAGGTGGTTATTGGGAAAGGTTTCGACTGCAGCGGTGAATGCGGCGATCGCTTTGTCGGGTTGGCCTGCCATGACGTAAGCATCCGCCAGTCCGACATGTGAGCCGAGGTGGCTGGGATCGCTCTTGATCGCCTCTTGAAAATCGGCGATGGATAAGCCCATGTCTTTGAGGAAAATATACGCTGCGGCACGTTGGTAGAGGATGTTGGCTCGTTGTTCGGGTTTGAGTGTTTTTCGGTCGAGCACCCCTTTTGAGACGTCAATGGCGACCGTGGCATGTTCTTTTTTCTGTTCGAGATTCGCCAGGGCGACCATACCATACAAGTACGGCAGGTAGTAATTGATCTCCGTGCTCCCACCGAGTTTCAGAGATTCCCGAGCGTCCTGGATTCCTTCTCGCAATTCTTGGATATCCCGTTTGGAAGCCCCGAGTTCAACGCGTGAACTGGCACGAAAGTACATGGCGGCGTGGTCTTTGGGGTTCTGAGCCAGCACCATGCTGGTGAGTTCTTTACACTTGGCAAAGTCCGCTTGCTGGTAGGCCGCTTCGGCATCGGCTTTCATTTTTTCGTGTTCAGGGGTGGCCTGGGCAGCCACGATTGAGGCTGTGCAGAGAAAAACCAGCATCCAACAGGTACGAAACATGGATCACTCCCGGAGTTGACAGTCAGCAAAACAGCATGTCCAAGATATGATTCAATCCGGAAGTAGCGATTGAGTCAACATGTGCTTGCAAAACTCGGCAGATTCGTTGGGGATACCCTGTCCTGATTCAAGGCGAACCGATCGCAACTCCTTGACATGACGGGTGCGGATCAGTATTGTAAAGTCAGCACGGAAGGAATGTTCCTCTGCAGATCGACAGACAAGAAAGACCGTCTGAGGCGAAGTCCGGTGGAAGAACATTCATGATGTGCGGTATCGAGTCTCAGCTTCTGAGCGGAGTCATTGTCCATGTAGCCTGAAATTTGGCAGGTTCCTGGTGGATGCCGCAAATGGCAATCGGAGGTCCGGTTGTGATTCAGGTGTCATGGTCGGCTTGTAACAGGGCTGTCTGCGAACGAAGTGGGACTTGTGCCCGCTTTTTTTGTTTTTAGAGGCGAAACTTGTGGCGGTTGCTCATCGTCGGAGGCTTCGCCGCTCGGCAATAGAGGTAATGCAATGAACGGGCCCGAGCTCTTGCGGATCGTGGATGCGATTCACAGAGATAAGAGTATTAATAAAGAAGTCGTGTTCGAGGGGATCGAGCAGGCGATTCTTTCGGCTGCGCGCAAGCATTACGGGGAAGATGAGGTTATCGAGGTTCATGTTGAGCGTTCCTCGGGGCATCCTACGGTCAAGACCAATGGGGTTGAGGTTGATTCGGACGCGCTGGGTGAATTGCTGGGCCGGGTTTCGGCGCAGACTGCCAAGCAGGTAATGATTCAGAAGATTCGCGAGGCCGAACGTGATGCCTTGTTTGATGAGTATGTTGATCAGCGAAATCAGATTGTTACCGGGACTGTCTCAAAGCTTGAGGGTGGTTCGTCGGTGATCAATCTGGGTAAGGTCGAGGGATTGCTGCCGCGGGGCGAGCAGATTCCTGGTGAGGGTTTTCGGGTAGGTGATCGTGTGCGGGCGATTGTGCTCGAAGTGCGCAAGTCGGGAAGTCGGGTCAAGATTATTTTATCGCGGACGCATGTCGAGTTTGTGCGGCGTCTGTTTGAGATTGAAATTCCTGAAGTTTCTGAGCGGATTATCGAAGTTCGTTCGCTGGCTCGTGAGGCCGGTTATCGCTCAAAGGTTGCCGTCAGCTGTTTTGATAATAATATTGATGCGGTCGGGGCCTGTGTCGGTGTTCGCGGGGCTCGGATCAAGAATATTACCGGTGAGTTAGGTGACGAGAAGATCGATATTGTGCGGTGGAATGATTCGCTGCAGGTGCTGGTTCCCAATGCGTTGCAACCCGCTGAAGTCGAAGATGTGATTCTTTGTCCGATGTTGGGGCGTGTGATTGTGCTCGTACGGGACGATCAATTGTCGCTGGCGATTGGGAAGCGTGGTCAAAACGTGCGGTTGGCGTCGAAGCTGGTCGGTTGGGATATCGAGGTGATGACTCGTGAAGAGCTTGATGAACAGCTTGAGCGGGCAGTTCAGGCCTTTTCTGAGACACCGGGTGTCACCGCCGATTTGGCAGAGAGTTTAGTTGCACAGGGTTTTTTGAGTTTTGACGACTTGTCTGTGATTGAGCCTGATCAGTTGGCCGAGATGGGTGGATTGACGGAAGAACAGTGTGATGTTGTTGTTGAGCATGCTGAGCGTGAGAGTGAGCGATTAGAGCAAGAACAGCGTCAACGGCGTGTGCAGGATAAAATGCATTCGAATCAAGAGCATGATCGACAAGAGCAAGAGCGACGGTCGCCGCGTATCGTCGAAAAGGTTGAGTCGGTTGAATTGAATGAGGATGCGGGCATCGCTGTGGAGGTTCCGCCAGGGATCGAGCATTTGGATTCTGGTGGAGCGGATTCTGCTGCGATTGGCGGGGATGTCTAAGTCTGTGATGAGTTTTGTTTGACGAGTTTTCTATGATTGAGTTGACAGCGAA
The DNA here is from genome assembly GCA_945869955.1 of Schlesneria paludicola DSM 18645. Taxonomy (GTDB): domain Bacteria; phylum Planctomycetota; class Planctomycetia; order Planctomycetales; family Planctomycetaceae; genus Schlesneria; species Schlesneria paludicola_B. Next base: position 36,006 of record CAMBQP010000026.1, on the reverse strand, counting down.
TGTGACTGAAACATGAAGACTGAAAACTGAAAGTCTCGACACAGTTGTGAATCACGTTTGTGTCGAGGGTGCGTAAAGTCTCTTTTAGGGAAACATCGAAGCCCGTAAGACATGCTGATTTGGGTTGGCAGCCCGAAGTTCAACGTCGTCATCGCAAAATGAACGAGATGCTGGTGAGTCGGATTGGCTGGCAGTTGGTTTTCCGCGTAGGGAAATCCTGGTTTGATTTCAGTCAATATCGAGTGGCGTTTGAGAGAACTAGTTTACGGGCAAAGGTGCCGGGGGGCCGAGCGTGGCTTTCCGGCGTATTCCTTTGTCGTTGCAGATCAGCCGGCAGGGCCGGTCGGGCATTTCCCACGAAGGACTCGCGTTTGAAAATCCGGATCTTCGCTCTTGCCAAAGAGCTTGATATCGACAGTAAGTTATTGATTGATCACTGTGCGAAAGCCGGGATCACGATCAAGAATTCCGCTTTGGCGAGTATTTCGCCTGAAGAGCGCGATCGCGTGCTGGACATTGTTCGGGGAGCGGGACATTCTATTCCCTCTACCGGTGCTGCTCCGATCGCAGCAACTGCCGGGACTCGTGAGCCGGTGGTTGATCTTGCTGCCAAACAACGCCCCATTCGCATGATGGGGGGTAAACCTCCGTTAATGGTTCCCCGATCGCGCCCCGTCGATCTGGATCCGCAAAAGGGAGTTGGTGTTAAGCCGTATTCAGATCCGGTTGTCGCCGAGCCGGTCAGCTCAGGGAAAGCACTCTCCGAGCGGGAAGTCGTTAAGTCGGATCACTCTGATTCAAGTTCTGTTGATCTGGTTCAGTCAATTGATCAATTGGTTTCGGAAGCGGAATTGGAGCCGGTGATTGTCTCGATCACGCCCCCCATCGAAGAGGTGGTCGTTCCAGAGATTGTCGCCGCAGTGGTGAGCCCCGAAGCAGTCCCTGCAGTGGAAGTCGTTTCGTCGGTGAATTCTGCAACGATCTCGCCAGTCTCGACACCGATCATACCGGTCGTTGTGGCGCCTCAGGTGAAAGTGATTCCGTCTGCGCCTGAAAAGGGGGGGGCGCCTGCGCCGGAAGTGGTCAAGCCACAAGCACGGATTCCGATACCAAAGCCGGTCCCAGGGAGCCCGCTCGCTCCTCCAAAATCTCGTCCTGCGGTGCCGGTCGTGGAAAAGGGGACACCTGCTCCTCCTCCGACAGCCCGATCGGATTTTGCGGCTCCTGTACAGCCTCAGAAGTCGATGCGGGTGATGGTTTCTCGCGGGACAGCTGAGATTGGTGGGGCGAAGGGGGCGACTGGTGCTCCGACCGCTCCAATTAAGCGAGTCAAGGCAGCGGGCCCATTGATCGCAGAGATTCCCAAGTTTAAAGCTCCACCGACAACCAAGACTCCGAAACCGGAAGAGGCGGCTCCACAGCGGCCTACTCAACGGTTCAACGCCGATTCTCCGACGAAAGAGGCACCGCTCGGGCCGATCGTTCGGAAGCGAGTCGAAACCACGACCAAGAAGAAGGTTGGGGACGACGAGCCAGAAGATCTGAAGGCCAAGAAGCACGTGGGTGGTGCGTCCCTGCAGGATGCACGGAACCAGCGTCGGAAGGTCTCGTTGAAAGATATCGACGAGGAAGAAGATCGTGGTGGCCGAGGATCTCGCGCTCGCCCGAAGCCAAATCGTCGTTCCGGGCCAATTCCGTTGAAGTCTACCGCCGAGTTAGAGCTGCCTTTGACAGTACGCTCGCTCTCGGAAGGGATTGGAAGGCCTGCGAAGTCGATCATTCAGATTTTGTGGCAGCGTGGCGATATGGTGACGATCAATTCGGCTCTCGAAGAGGACGTTGCGATTGAGGTCTGTCTTGAGCTGGGTGTGGATTTGCAGATTCATCATCCGAAAACGATTGAAGATGAGGTCACGGAAGTCGCTTCAGGAGAAGATCGTCCTGAGGATATTCGAGAACGACCGCCAATCATCACGATCCTGGGGCATGTCGACCATGGTAAAACCACATTGGTCGATAAGTTGCGATCCGCGAACGTTGCGGCTTCAGAATATGGTGGAATTACCCAGCATATTGCGGCCTATCAGATCGAACACAATGGCCATAAATTAACGTTTGTGGACACTCCTGGTCACGCCGCGTTTGGTGAGATGCGTGCTCGTGGTGCCAATGTCACGGACATTGTTGTGCTGGTTGTTGCTGCGAATGATGGGGTGATGCCGCAGACGATCGAGTGTATTTCTCATGCCCGTGCAGCGAATGTGCCGTTGATTGTGGCGATGAACAAGGTCGACTTGCCTGATCGGAACGAGCAGCGTGTGCTGACGGAATTGTCGGCACAGAATGTATTGGCCGCCGAATGGGGCGGGGACGTTGAAGTGATTCGTACTTCGGGCCTGACGGGTCAGGGGTTGAAAGAGCTGCTCGATACCGTATTGTTAACCGCAGAATTGCATGAATTTACGGCCAATCCTGACCGACCTGCCTCGGGGGCTTGCCTAGAGGCGTTCCGTGATGAAGGTCGCGGCCCATTGGCTTGGTTGATTGTTCAGCGGGGAACGTTGCGAGTCGGTGACGTGGTCTTGTGTGGTGGGGCTTATGGCCGTATCCGCGCCATGTACAACGAACGGGATGAAGAACTGACCGAGGCACTCCCCTCGACACCGGTGAAGGTGGCGGGGTTGGATATTGTCCCTGGTCCAGGCGATCAATTTCTGGTGTTGGCCGATGTGGATGCCGCGCGTGAAGCAGCGGAGGCCCGTCGACAGAAGGGTCGTGCCTCAGAACTGGCCAACATGGGTGGCAAGCGAACGCTGGAAGACATTCTGAATGCTGCCGCAGAAGGCGAAATTCGGGATTTGGCGGTTATCGTGAAGGCCGATACTCCTGGTTCATTGGAAGCGATTCGCAATGAACTTGGGAAGTTTGAGCATCCAGAAGTTCGGGTCAAGTTACTGCATCAAGGGGTGGGTGGGGTTAACGAGAGCGACGTTTATTTGGCGGCTGCGTCAAAAGCGGTGATTTTCGCCTTCCACGTGATTGCAGACGATCGTGCCCAATTGTTGTCTCAACAAGAAGGGGTCGAGATCCGTCGGTACAATATCATTTACGAGGTGATGGACGAAATTCACAAGATCCTCGAAGGGATGCTGAAACCCGAGCAGAAAGAAGTCGCGACAGGTCGTGCCATCGTGCTGCGAACGTTTAGTATTACTCGTTATGGAACGATTGCTGGGTGTCGAGTGCTGAATGGTTCGATCGAGCGATCAAGTCGGATGCATTTGATTCGTGAGCAACGGGTCATTAATACTTATGGGATCGCCTCGCTGAAACGAGAAAAAGAGGATGTTCGCGATGTCCGCGAGGGGATGGAATGCGGTATTCGTCTGGAAAACTTTAACGATGTGAAAGAGGGGGACTTGTTGGAAGCCTTCAAGATCGAAGAAGTCAAGCGAAAGCTGTAGGATTCCGTTTCCCAAGGGCCTGAGCCCGGATTTTAACAGCCGGTGAGGTTGTTGATTAGAAATACCAGTTTGAGGTTTCATGAATACACGACGCACTGCCAAAGCTGCCGAAGCCATCCGCGAGACGGTCAGTCTGACCATACTCTGCGGTTTGCGGGATCCCCGTGTGAAGAATGTGACTGTGTTGCGGGCAGAAGTGAGTGGTGATTTGCGGGCGGCAAAAATTTATGTTTCGGTGATGGGAGATGCCAAGGCACAGTCCCTCACGATGCACGGACTCGATTCCGCTCGGGGATTCATCCAGTCTAAAGTCGCGGACCGACTACAAACCAAAAACACCCCGGTGTTAAAGTTTGTGTTGGATCCCGGCGTCAAATTTAGTGCAGAAACATCTCAGATGTTACGAACGGTGTTGCCTGAAGGGACATCGTCAGCGATTGGTCGTGAATCCGATCAGACGGGTTTTCCGACAGATTCTGGCGAGCGTCTCGATCGGGATGAAGATGAATACCAAGATGATGAAGAAGACGATGACGATGAAGAAGACGAAGACGAAGATGATTTAGAAGATGAAGAAGACGAAGACGAAAAAGGTGTGTCCGGAAGTCCGGGCGTACATTGATCAGATTTTTTCGTAGACGGTTCCAGAACGGAGTTGAGACAAGCCCATGGTTGCAGCGTCCCGTGCCAAGGCCTCCGATCGGGCAGCGCTTCTGAAGAAGCTGTTTCCAATCATAAAAAAACATTATAAAGTTTCCATTCCGAAGGGGGATAAGCCCGTTCTGGAAACGATGCTGTACGCGATTTGCCTTGAGGACTCGACGGTCGAAGAGGCGGATTTGTCGTTTCAGCGATTGTTTGCTGAGTTTCCCGATTTGAATGAAGTCCGCGTCAGTACGGTTACTGAGGTTGAGCGGGCTTTTATCGGTCAGACATCGTCAGAGTGGCGTGCATTTCGCGTCATTTCTGTCTTGAAGTTTGTCTTCGACAAATCCTACTCGTTTGAATTCGAGAGTTTGCGAAAAAAAACCCTGGATCTCGCCACGAAACAACTGGCGAAGATCAAAGATTTGTCGCCCTTTGTTCGCGATTACACTCTGCATGAAATCACGGGCGCCCATTTGATACCGATCGATCCCGCATTGGCGAGACTGTTGGTGTGGTTGGGTTTGGCTGTGCCGAATCAGACGCAAGAGCAGATGGGCGAGATGATGAAAGGGGCTGTACGCAAGGCGGAAGTCGAGGCTTTTGTCTTTACACTTCGATGTTTGTCTGCTGATCAGAAACTCCACGCCACTTTCGACCCGACCAAGTATCAAAGTCCCGAGGGAGGGTATGACACCGACACGGCGGTAGATCGTCTGGAGCACCTGCTCAAACATGGCCTCGAAAAACCAACGAAGTTTACTGCGGCAAAAAAAGTCGCAGTAGCGGAAAAACCGGTGGTAGCGGAAAAGCCTCTCGTTGCGGACAAAGGAAGCAAGGCTGCGGTGGCGGACAAAGCCAGCAAGCCAGCCATCGCGGACAAAGCCAACAAGCCAGCGGTTGCCGACAAAGCCAGCAAGCCGGCGGTTGCAGAAAAAGCCAGCAAGCCGGCGGTTGCGGAAAAAGCCAGCAAGCCAGCAGTTACGGACAAAGTCAGTAAGTCGGGGGTTACGGAAAAGTCGAGTAAGCCAGAGCCAGTTCCCGCTGCAAAGGGGGGAGTCAAAAAGGATCTCTCCACTTCGAAAAAAGAGGTCGCAGTCGAGGTAGATTCAGCGGGGGCGGGGGGGGCGGCAGCGGTGCCAAGTAAGGGGGCTGTCAGCAAAAATGCGGCAAAAAAATCGCATTGATCATGGTATGATCTGGTACCGGGCGAGATCTCAGTCTCGATGACGGGATTCCTGCGATGACCGTCATGGCTGACTTGAGTCAAGGTTGAGAATGGTGTCGATCGATTGGGAATTCATTTCGGATGAGTGAATTTCAGGGATTGTCATCGGCGGCGTGGTAAGGAGATTGGGCAATGAACGTCTCACGCGGGCATCGAAAGTGGTTGGTACGGGTTCTGTTCTTTTTATGCTGTGGTCTGCTGTTCTTCTCGCAGCGGAATTCGTTGGCGGATGACGTTCCGGTGCAAGCTCCGCCGGATCTTCCGGTGTCACCACCAGAATTCTCTGCTCCCGCTGAGGGAGGAATCCGGTTTCAAGAGGGAGACGATCTGGTCTCACCGCTGCGACCACGCGTTCCACGTTCGGCGGCCGTCGATGCGAGGAACGAAGCACTCTCGTTGTACATGACGGGGCGATTGCTTGATTCCACCCATCGGAATGAACCGCGCAAGGCTTTGAATGCCTATCGGAAAGCGGTGCAGATTGATCCTGGTGCGATTCAGATTTATCGTGAACTGGTCCCGCTGGAATTCCAATTCGATAACATCGAAGCCGCTGTGAAGTATGCCGCGAAGGCGGTGCAGCTTGATCCGGATGATGCCGAGATTCTTCAGTTATTGGCTCGTCAGGCGGCTGTTTCTGGACAGCTTCCCGAGGCGATCAAGCATCTTGAGCAGGCGGTGAAATCACCGCGCGTCGACAAACGCTCGCCGGAATTTATCGGCCTCAACAAAAGCTTAGGTCTGTTGTATGCCATTACAGGTCAGCGAAGTCTGGCGGCGGATTGCTATGAGATTCTGTTTGATGCGGTGAAAGATCCGGAAAAATACGGACTGGATATTCGGGTTAAGAAGACTCTGTTGGCGGATCCAACAACCAATTACGAAAAAATCGGGCAGATTCTCCAGGACGGAAATCGACTGCCGCTGGCATTGGAAGCGTTTGAACTCGCTGCCACAACTCGCCAAGGTGCGGGAAATCTCGCGTTCAATCGGGCGAAGATTCTGTTTCTTTCGGATAAGTCCGCTGAGGCACTGGTCGAGTTACAGAAGTATTTTGACGCACAGCGAACATCCAAAGGGCGTGAAGCTTATCAATTGCTGGAAGAGATTCTGAAAAAATTGGACCGATCTGACGAGCTGATTATTCGGCTCGAGGCATTGGTCGAGGCAGATGCTCAGAATGTCGCTTTGCAGTATTTTCTGGCCGATTGTTTGGCCAACCAAAATGAACTTGAACGTGCCCGCAAGATCTATGACGAGATGTTGCAGAGTGGTGGTGAGAGTTCGGGGTACGTCGGTCTGGCACGTGTGCTGCGAAAAATGCAAAAAACCGATGAACTTTTAGAGTCATTAGGGCGTGGAATGGCTCGTGGAGAAGAAGCGCTGGCCATTCTAGAGCCGGAAATCAAGGCATTGTCAGAGGACAAGGCTTTGGTCGCCCTGCTGATCGAGTCGGGAAGAGCACGCGCAACCTCGAATCGCTTGACTTATGAAGAGTCCTATTTGCTCGCGAAATTGGCCGCAGCACTCCAAGATGCCGAGGTTTCCAGCGAGTTTTATCAGCGAGCGATTGAATTTGGTGATCGACCCGGACGACCTGCGATTCTGTTACAGATTGAACAGGCTGAGATGTTGCAGAAGTTACGAAAGTATTCGGCAGCTGTCGATGCTTTGCGTGGGATTTTAAAGTCCAAAATGTTATCGGAAGTGGGTCAAGCCCGGACGTACTCGTCACTGGCTCAGGCCCTGGAAAATGACCATCAGACCGAAGAAGCATTGGTGGCAATTTCCCAAGCGATTCGGCTGGATGATGATAATCCCGGTTATCGTTTTTATGAAACCTGGATTTATACGCACGCACGACGCTGGGATGACGCAATCCAGAAACTGATTCAACTCATGAAAGACTTCCCTGATGAAAAGGAAGTCATCCAGTTGTGTCAGTTCAGCCTGTCGAATGTGTATGTACAGAAGGGCGAACTGCAACTGGGCGAAGAGATTCTTGAAAAGGTGCTTGAGGTCAATCCGGAGAGTACCCAGGCAAATAACGATCTCGGATATTTATGGGCCGATCAGGGGAAAAATCTCGAGCGGGCTGAATTGATGATTCGTAAAGCGCTACGGGCCGAACCAGAAAATGGTGCGTATCTCGATAGCTTGGGCTGGGTATTGTTCAAATTAGGAAAGCTGGAAGACGCGGTGGCTCCGCTCGAAAAGGCGACCAAAATGAATATGGGAAGTGATGCGACCGTATGGGATCATTTGGGTGATGTGCTGCTCAAGTTGATGCGAACGGAAAAGGCGATTGAGGCATGGCAGACGGCAATCCAGCATTCTGAAGAAGAACACTCGCAGGATCTCGAACTGCTCGAGCGAATTCAAAATAAGCTCAAGCAACATGGTGCGGAATCGCGACCAAAACCTGCAGAGAAAGGTGCTCCTTGAACCGATTGGCCCGCGACAGTGCTGGGCTCATCGGGCTGTAACAGATCTCGGCAGCGGGTGACCCTGTTTGGTAAAGATGTGTTGGTGTTTCTCAGTTCCATGTTGGGCTGGCATCGTATTTCTCAAGTACTCTTTCGACTTCAATTCGGAAAATATGGCCGGACATTCCCACTGGGCGAATATCGCCTTCAAAAAAGGTCTCGTTGACAAGAAGCGAGGCAAGCTGTTTGGAAAACTCGCGCGGTACATCATTGTCGCAGCGCGCTGTGGTGGAGGTGATCCCGCAGCGAATCTGTCATTGCGCTACGCGATTGATCGAGCCAAAAAGGCTTCAATGCCCAGTGATACGATTGAACGCGCAGTCAAAAAGGGGACGGGAGAACTCGAAACCGAGACCTACGACGAAGTGCTCTATGAGGGTTACGGCCCGAATGGTGTCGCAATCCTGTGCGAAATTCTGACGGAAAACCGGAATCGAACGGCTGGCGAAATTCGCAAAATGTTCGAGGTCAATGGCGGAAACCTCGGCAGCACCGGGTGTGTTGCCTATTTATTCGAGCGGAAAGGAATCATTCAGATTTTGGCGAAATCGGTAACCGAAGACCGCTTATACGAAATCGCACTCGAAGCCGGGGCGAGTGATTTGCAGCAATTCGGTGAGGTGTTTGAAGTGAGTTGCACACCAGATGCCTTCCAGGCGGTGCTGTCGGCGATTGAAACGGCGAAAATTCCAACCGAGTCAGCCGAGGTGATGCGGGTTGCGTCGAATACCGTCGATCTCGATCTGGAGGCGGCTCGAGCGGTTCTCAAGCTGATGGAGTTGCTGGAAGATCATGATGATGTTCAGAGCGTGACAGCCAACTTCAATATTCCCGAGTCGGTGGTCGCGGAACTGGAAGCGACCGCTTGACGTGGTCCTCTGACGTGATCGCCGTCACGAATCCCACAGTATTCAGTGTTCAGTGTTCAGTGTTTCGTGTTCAGTGATCGATTTGCTTGGCGAACCAGTCATCGAATTGCTGCTGCGCGGCCGAGGGATCGCTCGGTTCGATCAAGTCCAAATCCTGCGCCCATCCCAGTTGGCGGCTCCATTCCCGCTGCGGTCCGTTGAGGTTGGCGTCGGTGGTGAGGGGAAGGGCCACAAGACAATCCCACTCTTGCAATCCAAAGCTGAGTGACCAGTTCATGATCCAGGATGTGCTCCGGATAAACTGTTCGTCGGTTTCGGCTTTGGCGGTAATCGGTATGGCGAGGATGACCAAGTCGGGCTTCAGAGATCGAACTTGGTCATGGGCGTCCTTTTCGAGTGTCGCCAGGGATTTTCCTGCCGTGGACCACGTCGTGACTTCGGTCTTTGCGTTCGGATCAATTCGCTGCAGCGCAGGTTCAATCCAGCTGTCATAAGGAGGCATCGCCAGGACGCGGATCGGCCGCCGTTGCTGTAGCAGGGCTCGTGTTCGGGGTATCGAGGGGCGCGGGGGGCCGATGGCCTGCAAGGATGTAGCCTGGCCAGTAATGCTGCGGCAGAGTTCTTCCGCCATTCGTTTGTGACCATCCATATTCGGGTGGATCTCGTCACTCATTGTTAACCGCCAAGTCCAGGGGGCTCGACTTTTTAAACGGATCCCTGCCCGATATTGATCGCAAACCGGAACAGACAATGTCTGACCAACCTCGCGGATCACATCGCAATAGGCTTCGAGTTTACTGATGGGCCGACTGGTCGTGTCGATCACGGCATTGGGAGTGCAGAGCATGACCAGGCTGTTTCGGTCGCGACAGCGTTGAATCAGCAATTCCAGGTTTGAGCGAAAGAGTTCTGGGGTGAGTCGTGTCATATCGTTCAGCCCAAAGCTGATTGTGACAAGATCTGGTTTTTTGCTCAGGACATCCGTTTCCAGACGTGCTAATCCGTCTTGCGTGGTCTGGCCACTGATTCCGGCGTTCACGACTTGGATGTTGCGATCCGGGAACAGCTGATGCAAGCCAACTTCCAGCATTTCGGGATACGCACGACGTCCCCCTGTGTGATAGTAGACACCCGTCACACTGTCGCCGAGACAAACAATCGTGTGGAGTTTCTCGATCGGGGTGATGAGCGGTTTTGGCTGGGGACGCGACTGATGTAACGTGTCGATCACGAATTGGAATGCCTCACACGCATCGGCATAATTGGTTTCGTGACCCCCTGCGGGGCGATGAATCTGCTTCACGGGTGATTGCCGCTGTTTCAGAGCCTCGGTCAAGCGTAAAGTACTTTCGGCGGGGACAAGTGTATCAAGTCCTCCGGTTGTCAGGCCGATTGGCATCGACAATCGCTCAGGGAAAAACTCGGCCGATCGGGACCGATAAACTTGAAGTTGCTCCGTCTTTGTTCCCCCGTAGGCCGCGGAAATCGCCTCGGTAAAGCCGGCATATTCCACCATGTTTGCCGTCCCATTCATCGACACCACGCCATCAATCGTTTCGGGATGCATGGCCGCGAATGCCAGTGCCGAGGTTCCCCCCATCGATCCTCCACAGAGAATGACGTGATCAATCCGGTATCGCTGGTGCAGGTCGTCCAGGATCTGCAGCAAGTCGGCTTCAGCGGCCGGGCTCATCCACGAGGTCTTAGCGCGATAATCTGGCGAGACATAAATCGATTGGGATTTCGCCGCCGCATCCCGTGCGGCACGACATTCATCCCGCTCATCGTTGACGAATTGCCAACGGTCGGAACCATGCCCATGCAGGGCAATCACGAGACCGTGAGGTTGCTTCGCATCAAAGCCCTTGGGCAAGCGGACCAGATAGCGTTGTTCCGACCCATCGAGCTTGGCGGTGAAGCGAACATCCAACGGCGGAGCAAGCTCGTTCACCGGCCCCTCGGTAGCAAGCCCTGTTGTCATGCAGAGCAGGGGTATGATGCATATGCGAGCAATTCGCAGGCCGAATTGCCCAACCTTGTGGCTCTGTTTCAGTGGGATCATGGTTTTCGTTCGTTGATAACAGAGGTATGAGAGAGACGCGTCATGTGGACGGTGGTTTATGGCTGACGAACGTCGAGGCAGACAATCTCTTCCTGATCGCGGAGATAGAGCAGGCCCTTCGCCAGGGTCGGGGCCTGACGGGTCGAGCCCAGAACTTGTCCCCGCCCCACTTCTTCGTATCCTGTCGATCGCATGCGCGCCACGACCAGTTCACCGTTGACGGTCGTCAGGAAGAGCTTTCCGTCGGCCGCTATCAGATTTCCCTTGCCAAATCGAAGTTGTTGCCAGACGCGTTCCCCTGTGGACGCATTGATACAGGTCAGATGTGACACGGGGCCTGCCGCTCCGACATTGTCAAAGCCATACAGATGCCCCTCGTGCAGGATCGATGTTTGCCACTCGTTGCGGAGAACACTCTTGGTCCCCTGTGATTTCCAGATTTCGGTGACAGTGTATTTGTTCTCTTTTCGCTGCAGTCCCAGTAGGACGCTTCCATGGTTTTCGCCGGACGAGACAAAGATTTGATCTTTGATGGCGAGCGGGGTCGCGATATTGCAATCAAAGCTGGTTTCATAGGGATGTCGCCACAGCACCTCGCCCTGTTCGGGACTCAGGCCCAGGACTGACGCACCTGAATAGACCACCAGTTGCGATTTCCCAGCCAGATTCAGCACTGCGGGCGAGGAATAGCCAGCGGGGTCGTCACCCGCCGTCCAGGCTAATTTACCAGTCGTGGTATCGTAGGCCGCCACCGTGGCGTTGGGAGCTCCTACGGTCACAATGACCAGCTTACCGCTGACGAGGGGTGAGCTGGCCATACCATATTCGGCGACGCGTCCCTGGAGATCCTTAACGACACAATGACTCCAAATCTGTTTGCCCGTCTGGAAATTGACTGCACTCAAAATTCCTTCGCCGGTGTACGCGAGGATCAGGTCACCAGCAATCGTCGGAGTCGCTCGAGGGCCGTTTCCCATCCCGTTGCGGTATTCCGGGGCAAGTCCTAATTCCCAAATGGTCGCACCGGTCAGGGCATCGAGCGAGACGAGTCGCTGTTCCCCGTCCTTTTGCAGCAGTGTCACCATCCGGCCACGACTGACCACGATTCCTGACATGCCAACACCACCCGGTACTCGCCAGAGCTCTTTGGGGCCACCGTCGGGCCAGCTGTTGAGCAGTCCGGTTTCGTCCGAGATGCCGTTTCGCTGGGGCCCGAGAAATTGCGGCCAGTCCTTTCCGGATTGTTGGGACTGTCCCCATCCCATGCGGCCGGTGGCGGTGATCAGGCAACAAAGGATTGCCAGTCGAAGGGCAGAAGCGCGGTAACCGCGTTGTGCTTGTGGAAAAAGAGCGATCCAGGTCGTCATCGAAGCCTCCTGCTGGTTGTGATACGAAAGAACGAGAAATCAGAAGAATTACCGTACCAATTTCGTGGGCAGGGGAACATCCAGTGTATCTTTGTTCGGTTGGAATCCGTCGCCATTGATGTCAATAAAGATTGGATTTGTGACTGCCGCAGGGTGGGCGTTACCCGCTTCTGATCCATAAATGGCGGTCAGATTTTTGGTGGAATGGCCCGTCGCGATAATCAGGTGTGCATCGGATTTCAGTTCGAGTTCGAGCGTTTTTTCAAACTTGACCACGCCACTGCGAAAGAGGTCTGGATTGTTCGCACGCGAATAGCTGTGCGTGGCGTCGACCCGTCCATTGACGATCACAAACAGACGATCGACATCAAGCCAGTTCGGGCACTGTACGCGGACTTTCAGTGTCACTTTTCCGGTAAGGGCTTTCAGGTCCTGACCCGCAACACACAGTTCAGATTTGCCGGTTTCCTGTGCGGTCACTTCCAGGTAAGGGCCGTTCGACATCACCAGTCGACCCTGTTCCGCAGACCGAACCATCTCGATCGGATCGATTTTTTCCGGGTCATCGGTGGAAGATTGAATCCAATTTCTCAGCCAGCCCGAACCATGATAGTTGTAGTGCGAGTCGGTATTCACAACGCCGTAAATTCGAAACCCCTGGTTGAGGAGTTGCAGCCAATTAAACAGGGTGTTGGGGGATTTCTTGCCGTTCGACTCGATGATCGGGTTGAGAGTCAGCACGCGGTCCAGCGGGTGGATCTCGATCACGTCGATGAGTGGAAAGGCCCGTTCAAACCCGTTGTCGGGCTGACTGTCGCCATCTTTATCGTAAAACATCCAGCCCATTTCCGGGTGATTAACCTGAATCAGTTTCTGGCTGCGGTCATCGTGCAGGGCGAGTCGCTCGATCTGCGACTCGAGATCCGGGCCGGCGACAGGTCCACCGCCGTCCTGCGTTCTTGGCGTCAGCTTCATGGGAAACGCATTTTGATGGTTCAGCGGCAGCGGAGATCCGGTGAGCTCCATTCCGGAAACGGTTGCCAGTTGTGAGCGGACCCCCAGTCGATCAATGTGGGGGGCGTAGGTGCTGACCCAATTATGTTCGGTGCAAGGGGCGAATTCGATCTGCTCTGCCACCAGATTCAGGACCCGGCCCAACTGACTCGACGAGTTATCGCCTGAGGGGCTGCTATGGCTGTGAAAGTCACTGCTGACCCAGCCGGGTGTGGCGACAGTGCGAGTTAACTTCGCGATCAGCGGTACGGTCTCGCCTGGCCGAACCGTCAGTTCCGTAAAGACCGCATCGTATTCGGGGCCGTGACTAATCACCACGGCGTACTGGCCAGCCGGGATCGATCGCTGAAACTTGCCATGAGCCGTATAGACCAGATTGCGGAGTGAAAACTCGGCGGATTCCGGACCAAAGTCGAGTTTGGCTTCGTGATCCAGCGGTTGGAATTCGACCTTGCAGGGGATCAACAGGCCACGTTCATCGGTGATCGTGGCGGCAATCAAGCCGGGGTCGATATCCACAGTGAGTACCGCCGAGGGATTGTTGACGGGGACCATCAGGTTCGCGGCGATCTGGCGTCCAAATGCAAAGATATCAGCGGTCAGCTCACCATGCGGCAGGCTCACGGACAATTTCCCTTCGACATCAGCTCGCGCGGTGCCGTAGGTGGTGCCGCCTCGCTTGAATTCTACGAGTGCACGGGGAATGGGACGATGGTTCGAATTTTTGACGGCGAGTTGCAGGGTGGTCGAATTCGCCGGATTCAGATTGGCGGCGATGGCATGGACATCGACAAGGTCGGTCCCTGGATAAAGTCGACGCTGGAATTGGAACGAGTCACCGGGTTGCAGCGTGATTTCAGCGGTTCCGTTTTTCGCCGCGTATTTGATCGAGGTGAGACGTTGATCACTGGTCAGTTGCAGGGAATAGCCGGCAGCATCCAAGCCATAGGCTTGTCCCCAGAAGTGGTCCTCCAACCAGAAGTGATTGACGGATCCGTTCGGTGTTCGCGTCATCTCTTCCTTGCCTCCGTCCGCACGGAAGTCATCTTCGAGTCTAACCGTCTGCGGCTGCTGTCCCCGATTCGTGAAGTGGGTGATCACGGTGAGGAATCGATCGGTGGGGCTAAGCTCATACAGCACGATCGCTTCCGGGCGTGCATCGGTCCCGTCGGCTTTGAGGGCGAGTCTCATGGTTTTGCGGGATGAAAGCGATTCGACCAGCGAAAACTCGTTCCCCTCGGTGTCGCGGGCCGAGGCGGATCGATAGGGGAAAACCTTTTTGCCGGGATAGAAGGCGGCAAGTTGATCGCTGGGGGATCCTTGTACCGTCAGGTCAATCACGGCACCGGCGATATCGCGAACGGTCATGTTTGCATGGCGTGTTGCCAAGGGCTGGGCAATGACTGCGGTCAGGTGGCGGTTGCGGAGCACGAAATCACCGTAGATCGCATCGACCTCCTTTCCCGAGGGGACAAAACGATCCCAAGTCGATTCGGACAGGATCGCGATTTGAACCGGATCATCGCTGGTTTTGGTCAATTGTCTTGCCGATCCCAGTCCGACAACCAGACCAAGGATCGCCACAGTTCCAATGACGGCGAATAAGGACTTCATTAAGTGGCTTTCTGGAAGTTTGAGCTCAACATTCCTGTCCCCGCAGCGGCTGATTCTAAAAGGGTGGGGCGGGAAATCCAATTCGCTGCTGTGAGAATTTTGGCGATCTCAGCCGAAGAATATCGAGCGTTCATTGCGTTTCTGATGTTGATCATGCTTGGTAACGAATGGAGCAATACAGTTCAAGGTCTTGCCTCATTCGGTTCAGAGCCTGATCTCGAAAAGAGACATCCCGCTCCATGGCGGATTGTTTCGTGGTGAATGGGTTGGTATTCTCACGTTGATGAAATCCGCTGCAGAGTTTTGGCAAGATTTTGGTGATTGATTTCCGACCCATTCCATTTTGAGGATGCCGATCGCTATGTCCGCGACGCCGTCCGCTGTTGCAAAAGCTGCTGCCGTACCGCTGTCATTACCCAGCGATCCGTTTCAGCCTCCCTGGCTGTTTCGGAATGGCCACATTCAAACGCTGGCAGGGACGTATCTCTTCGGTCGAGCGAGTCATCGAGATCCCCTTTCCGCAGTCGCCGCGATGCAGGGTGAGGTTCTGCTTGATGACGGAGACCGATTGGTCTACCACGATGACTGTCCCCCGGAATGGAAAGCGGGTGATCGTGTCGTGTTATTATTGCATGGGTTAGCGGGGTCGCATGCAAGTCCCTACATGAGTCGTATTGCCGGGGTTCTTTTTCAGCGAAATGTCCGGACCATTCGACTCAACTGGCGAGGCTGTGGAACGGGGCTGTCGTTGGCAAAATACCCCGGTCACAGCGGTCGGTCGGCAGATCTGCAGGCAACGATGGACGCGATCTGCCGTCGTTGCCCTGGTTCTCCCATTTCGGTGGTTGGGTTTTCGATGGGGGGAAACGTCCTGCTAAAACTGTTAGGAGAAACCGGGATCGAGCGTGCTGCGGCGACAAAAATCGACCGAGCTATTGCGGTTTCTCCGCCCATCGATCTTTCTGTCACGATCAAATATATCGGAATCGGATGGGCTCGAATCTACGACGCGTACTTTGCGAAGACCTGCTTACACAATCTCCGACTTCGGCAACGGGTTCGTCCAGACGCGATTGTGCCAGAGGGATGGTTTTCTCGCCCGCCACGGAATATGCGAGAATTTGACGAAACGTTTACCGCACCGGTTTGTGGTTTCGCTTCGGCAGCCGATTACTACCAGCGCTGCAGTGCATCTCGGTTTTTGCCAGGGGTCGGAGTACCGACCCTGGTCATCGCTGCCCAGGATGACCCGGTGGTGCCGTTTCGTCCCTTTCAAGAGGCAAGCTTGTCACCGTTGACCGTCTTGTCTGCACCCCGCAATGGAGGCCATCTGGGTTTTGTCACCCATACGGGCCCCGGCTGGCTGGATCAGCAGATTTTGAACTGGATGTTCAGTAGCAACTGATTGATTGTGTCGGGGTTTGTTGTTGCGTTGGGATTTCGGTGACGCCCAAGAGAGTTCCCTTTTCGCTTAACCGCAGTGACCTTGGCGGGTTATGCAGAGATTTGTGACGGTATTTGAAACCGTGTTTTACTGGCAGCGCGCTCTTCCTCTTCATCGAGTTTTGGTGTCGCGTTTTTCGGCATGAGGACCACATTCCACGCAAGACCGGTTTTTTTCATGATTGCGATCACCCAGTAAGTGACATCAATTTCCCACCAGCGATGGCCGTGTTGGGCAATACGCTGAAACGCGTGATGGTTGTTGTGCCATCCCTCGCCGAACGCAATCAGTCCGACCCACCAGAGGTTTCGGCTATCGTCTCGCGTCTCGTAGTTCTTATAACCCCACATGTGAGACGCCGAGTTGACACACCAAGTAATGTGCAGCACATACACCAGTCGCACGAACATCCCCCAGACGACGAACGAGATTCCCGTATTCAGATCCCAGCAACCCCAACCAATACTGAAGACGATCACGCCGAGAAACAGATGCCACCACAGAAACGTTCGGTTCAACAACCGCATGAACGGCTCTTTCATCAGGTCCGGAGCATAAGTGCGATAGAGTTGTGCCCAGTGCTGTGATCCGAAATGTGGCATCATCCAGAACATATGGCTCCACCAGGCTCCGTGGCGGGGCGAGTGGGGGTCCTGATCCTGATCGCTGAAGCGATGATGCTTGCGGTGTGCCGAAACCCACATGATCGGGGGGCCTTCGCCAGCCAATGTTCCGCACAAGGCGAACAAACCTCGCAGTGGAGCGTAGGTTTCAAAGCTGGAGTGCGTCAAAAGTCGGTGAAATCCCAGGCAAACCCCCAGACTTCCCGTCACCCAGCTGAGGAACATGGCCAGCAGCAACCCGTTCCAAGTGAAGTAGAACGGAGCGGCGAGGGCGCCCAGGTGCAAAAATGTGATCCAGATGACCGCCGGCCATTCCAAGCCCAATTGCCAGCGACCCTCGGCTGGATTGTTTGCCGTTTGACCGCCAACACCACCTGAAATGCTTGAATCTGTCGCCACCGAATCCACGCTTTCCGTTAATGAACCGATTACAGATTGGGTTCGGATTTCGACCTTCGTGAGGCTTGGGAATCCTCACAAAATCGACAACAAAACCGTTCCCCCGTCTGTTGAATCTGTTCCCTGCACCGCGATTCCAGACTGAACCGACCGTCAGGAACAATACCAGTGACCGGTCGTGGGCAAGGTATAGCAAACCAGCCGCCATTGAGTCTAGACGACACTGAATTCGGCCAGATTTTCTGGTTATGGCTTCAACAAAGTCGGATTCCGGTGATCGAGGCAGCAGAAATCCGCCATGGGCACGATTTCTCGTTGGCGTTCCCTTAGCCTTGGGGGCAGTTGCGGAGTTTCCATTGTGATATTGCGATAGCGTCAATCTCGGGAAAGCGGTATTTTGGAGCAAATCAGCAGGTGGAGGTTGATTTCGACAATTTCCTGTATACGATTGACTGTAAAAAGTTTTTCATTTATTGGATCATTTGTTCTCGTGTGTCGAGGCGTACTCGTTCAATACAGGTGCAGTGCCAATGCCAAAGTCGATACCAGGTAAAATATTTTCGCTAATCACCCCTGCCGCAGTGATTGCGATGGGGATGTGGTGGAATTCTTTTATTCCTAACACGACTCCCGCTGTCGAGTCTACGCGTTTCCAGCGTGTTGTGGTTCAGGTCAATAACAAGCAGGATGCACCGTTAGTTTTGAAATTGGGTGAAGCGTTACGGATTTCAGGCGAAATGCAGGTCACGCAACGTCCGGACGATGTGGCGAATTCGGTTTCTGCAACTTTGATCCTCTTACACCACCCTCGAGGTGATGTGATTGCGAGCACAACCCAGATAAAAGCTCGGTGCAGCGGCGAAAAAATGACGTTTACTGGTGTATTGCCCCCGGTTCCGGTCAGCGGTCAGTTCGAATTACGGCTCTCTGTCCAGGATGAGTCGGAAGATTTGCGGGCCGAAGATCGCGAAAAACTCTTCTATCGCCACCCGATTCGGGTTGCAAAGCATTGAACCGAGCGATTTTCGTCTCACTTTTCAGTGTCCCTTCGTAGGCCCAATCTCCCTCTGCTCGTTTTTGAGCCGATTGGTCGGCTTGGAGTCGCGCGGATCTGGCCGGTTCCTTCTCTCTCGGGATCTTCCATTTCCGGTATCCCCCACCCTAAAAAAAGTCGCAGTGTGAATTGACAAATCAATCCTCTGTCGACCACAATCCCATGGACTTGTTCGCATGCGTGCATACGTTTGATTCGTGCGTGCGTTTCATGCTTGCATACGTTTCATGCTTGCATACGTTTCATGTCTACCTCTCTTTTTTGAGGAAATTCCAGGTTTTTCGGCATTGAGGCCTCGTTGAGTTTTTCGATTTACGCGAAGCAAATTGGGTTCAGATCTCCGTTTTTTGACATTCTTTGATGGTCTATCGTGTCGGTGTTTCGTTCGAATGCTTGAAAAAATTCGTAAGGGTTAATATGGAATCGCGATTGATTCTGGCTGGATTGTTCACCTGTTCGCTGATCGCTTCACAGGTTTCTGCGGAAATCTGGTCGGGGTTTCGGGGGAATTCCGGTGCTGCAGTCTCCGCCGAGCATGGTTTTCCCGTCGAATGGTCAGAAGCCAAGGGGGTTTTGTGGAGCACGCCTCTGCCCGGAGCGAGTGATTCTTCTCCGGCGGTGACGAGTCAGCGAGTGTTTATCACCTCGTTTGATTCGGCGGATGCTTCCTCACATGTGGTCGCACTGAATCGCTCAACGGGGGCTGTGCTCTGGCAAAAGGTGATCGCTAAGGGGGATTTGATTGCCTACGGTCCCCCCGAGTTGTTTCGGCATCGGCATAATCCCGCGACCCCTTCACCCTGTGCCGACGCTGACGAGAATGTCTATGCGTTTTTTGGTACCGGCGATCTGGTCAGCCTTGATCGGAATGGGGTGATTCGCTGGCAACGGAATCTCGCCGACGATTATGGTCCCTACGATCTCAAGTTTGGTATGGGGTCTTCACCCCGGTTGTGGAAAAATCGTCTGTTCATTTCCTGCGTCCATAAAGGGCCTTCTTACGTTGTCGCCCTGGATACTGCCACAGGCAAAGAAGTCTGGTTAGCCGAACGCAATTATACATGTCTGGGGGATGCGACCGATGCGTACACATCGCCCATGGTGTTAGAGATTCCCGGTAAGCCACCCCAACTCGTGGTCAGCGGGGCGGATCATGTCGATGCCTATGATCTGGAGTCGGGAAAACGGCTCTGGGAAAACGGCGGTTTGGTGCTGGAAAACGAAGAGTACGCTCGAACAATTGCATCCCCTGCGGTCGGTGATGGGGTTGTGGTGGCTCCCTCGGCAAAAGCCAAGCATGCCGTCGTCATTTCGGTCACGGATCAGTGCCATGGCGAGATTACCAACAGTTCCGTCTCGCGGGTGCTCCCCGTCCTGGTGGATTGCCCTTCACCCACAGTTTATGACGGTTTGGTCTATTCTGTCCGGGATGACGGTGTCGGGACTTGTCTGGAACTCAAGACTGGAAAAGAACTTTGGAAGAATCGAATGGGGGGTGAGCGATACCAAGCCTCGCCCGTCGTCGCCGATGGAAATGTTTATTTCCTCAGCCTCGAAGGAAAATGTACCGTCATCAAAGCGGGGGCCGAGTTTGCGAAACTGGCTGAAAACAGCCTTCCGGGTGAGTTCTATGCCACGCCGGCCATCAGCGACGGGATGATTTTTCTCCGAGATCGCTCACGACTTATTGCGGTGGGAGCGGATTCGAGTCGTTCGAGCGAAGCGGCGGCCAAATTCGATTTCGACTATCAGCCCGATCCGTCGTTTCCGCAATGGCCCACCCAGATCAAGGCGGGAGCCGTTTCCGGTGTCGGAGTTGATAGCAAGGGACGGGTCTTTGTCTTGCAACGGGTAAGTCCACCTGTCCTCTGTTTTGACGCGTCCGGAAAATTCCTCAAGTCATTTGGTGAGAATGTGATCGGACTGGGGCACGGTTTAACGGTCGATGCCGAGGATCGTGTCTGGGTTGCCGATACCGGCCATCACATGGTCTTTCAGTTTTCCACGGAAGGAAAGCTCTTGGGAGCGTTAGGGAAAATGGATGTCCCCAGTGAAGATGTCGACAAGTTCAATAAGCCTACGTATATCGTCTTTGGGGAAAAAGGACATTCCTACGTGATGGATGGATATGGGAATGCCCGTGTCGTGCATTATCGCGAGGGGGGTAAGCATCCCGAGATCTGGGGTAAGCCGGGTTCAGGGCCGCTCGAATTCAGTGCACCGCATACTGGACTGATCGATCAAAAAGGACGACTGATCGTCTGTGATCGGGACAATCTTCGCATCCAGGTTTTGCATCCCCAAACGGGTGAGCTGCTGGAAACCTGGACAGGTTTTAAGCCTTTTGGAGTTGCCATGGACCCCCAGGGGAGGCTGTATGTCTCGGATGGGGCTCGTCAGCAAATCCTGCAACTCGATTCCAAAGGGAAAGAAGTGCGGGCGTGGGGCAAAGAGGGGACTGGGGCCGGGGAGTTCAAGACGCCGCACCTGATCACCTCAGATCGCCAGGGAAACCTGTATGCGGCCGAAGTCGGTGGGCAGCGTGTGCAGAAATTAAAGCGAGTTTCCGTACCTCAATAAGTCATTGATATTTTTGGTTGGGGTGTTATTAATTACTCGATATTTTTTCGAGTGGTCTGGGTGAGTCGAAATGGAGTTTGCGGCACTGAGTGCCGTTTTGTGTCGGTTTTTTACTTTATCAGTTGGAGCAGAGATGAAGACAGTACGGAGAAGAGTCGGTTTTACGCTGATTGAATTGCTGGTCGTGATCGCGATCATTGCAGTTCTGATTGCATTATTGCTTCCTGCGGTTCAGCAGGCTCGCGAAGCAGCACGACGTACGCAATGCAAAAACAATCTGAAGCAGATTGGGTTGGCATTGCACAACTACCACGACACGTTTCAGGTGTTTCCGCCAGCACACGTTTACGATGGTGTCGCGGATAACAATATTGGTGGTAACACCTGTGCCGCGTGTGGAACCAACGGGAATAGCGGCATCTTTGCACGTGCTCCATGGACCGTGGCCATCCTGCCCTATCAGGATCAAACAAATCTGTACAATAGCTTTGTGATGACCGCACCGTTCTTTGGTCGCAATGATCAACAGAATCCGCCAGGTTCTCCAAACTATGCGGTACAGCAGCAGAACAGTCCGCCAGGCTATCGTTGCCCGACCAACCCCAGGGCAAATTCGGATAAGTATTTTAATAGCTATAATGCTTGTATGGGTGGTGGTGGACCCGCTTGGAAAACTGATCCGAGCACCGGTGCACCCGCAGTCGATGGTACCATTCCATCGAACGTGGCCTCGGACAATGTTCCTTTTGCCAACAATCCCTTGATGCCTTGCTATAACTCTAGTCCCGCCCAGACGTTGCCATTCATCGGTGTCAACACAAACTTCCGCCCACAGTGGAACAATGGACCGATGCACTTGAATTCCTCCAAGAGCATCAGCGCCATCAAGGATGGCTCGTCGAATCAGGTTCTGGTTGGCGAAACCATGTTTATTGGTTTGAAAGATAACTATCCCGGGGCTTATTGGACTTGGGCTTCAGCGCTTCGAGTGAGTACGGGACTTCCCGTTCAATTCAATTCCACCGCCATTCTGTGTGGGATGAATCAGCCTCTCATCGAATATACCATGCAGATTGCCAAGCAGCGAGAAGGTTCTGCAAATGGACACAGCATGCTTCAAGAAGGATTCAGCAGCTGGCATGATGGGGGAGGCCATTTGTTGATGGCGGACGGAAGTACGCGATTCATGTCCGAAAATGCCGATCTGGGACTGCAACAAAAGCTCGGTTCCACCCGCGATGGATTGCCAACCGGAGATTTCTAATCGACAGTTTGCTTTTCTGTTTTTCCTAATTGGCCTGCGGTGGTAGCGCTCGTTGCTGCCGCAGGCCATTTGGTTCTTGCGTCTCCATCCGGGTTTGATTGATCGCGGCTGGAGTTCAGTCGTCAATCACCCAGTACAAACACCCAGTAAAAAAATCATCAATCATCACAAGAGGATTCCAAATATGCAGGGGATTGCCGGTTGTTTTTCGTGGATGCGAAAATCGTTGGTCGTGCCAGTTCTTGCAGTTATTGTGACCGTCGGCTGCGGTGGCGGGGGAGGCTCGAAGGTTCCGCCGGCAACGCGCGTCGATGCGACCGGACAGGTGGAATTTAATGGTGAGCCCGTTCCTGCGGGGACAGTCACTTTTATTAACAAAGCGTCGGGAGCCATTGCGGTCTGTCCGATCTCGAATGGAACTTATACCAGCGAACGCAAAAAGGGACCGGTCCCAGGGCCCAGCTCGGTCACCGTGGTGGGAAAAGAGTCTGCAGAAGGGGCGTTTCTTTGGAAGGGTGGCTGGCCCAAACAAGTGGAAGTCGACGAGTCTGGCTTCAGCGAAGATTTTTCGATCGCCAGCAAAGATGTCAAACCGGATGACGGGAAACAGCTGATCGATGATTGAGGGTTGATTGAGCAGGGAAGGGCGATGGTGATCCGCATCCCCCCCCTCTCCGGTAGCCCGGTACCCCGGTGGTTTGATTGCTGAGGTTTCTCGGATTTTGTCACGGGTTTTGTTAAGTCTCTTGCTGGCGTGGAACCATAATGTCTCCTCTCTCGAATCTTGATCAAAAGTTGTCTGCTGGATTGCGCCGCAATGGTTTGTTCGTCGGTGTGGTCGCCGCATTGGGGGCCCTCTCGCTGACCGTCCCCTCGACGAGACTCCAAGGGAACGAGGCCAAGTCCGAGCTTCAATCTCGTGCTGCTCTGACAAATTCGATTGGAATGAAGTTTGCGCAAATTCCCGCAGGTCGGTTCCAGATGGGCTCACCCGTCACCGAACAGGGGTCGAGACTCGATGAGCGGCCGGTCCATGAGGTTGAGTTCACCCAGCCGTGGCTCATGGGTGTTTATGAAGTCACTCAGGCAGAATATCAGCAGGTGATCGGAGCAAACCCCAGCTACTTCAGCACCACCGGACCCGGAGCAAAGAAGTTGCCGAACGGCGCAAGCGACCGGTTTCCTGTCGAGCAGGTGACGTGGGTCGAAGCGGTCGAGTACTGTCAAAAGTTGTCTGCCCTCCCCGAAGAAGTGAAAGCAGGACGAACCTATCGCCTGCCTACTGAAGCGGAATGGCAGTATGCATGCCGT
Source organism: Schlesneria paludicola DSM 18645 (assembly GCA_945869955.1). Lineage (GTDB taxonomy): Bacteria > Planctomycetota > Planctomycetia > Planctomycetales > Planctomycetaceae > Schlesneria > Schlesneria paludicola_B. Next base: position 12,582 of record CAMBQP010000026.1, on the reverse strand, counting down.
GCTGGGGCGAGTACTCCGTTTCACTATGGATCTGGCCTCGGTTCGAAGCAGGCCAATATCAATGGAAATTTCCCTTATGGCGGGGCGGAACGTGGTCCGTTTCTCGGTCGGACGACCCCGGTTGGCAGTTATTCCCCCAATGCTTTCGGCTTGTATGATATGCATGGCAACGTCGCAGAAATGGTCGGGGACTGGTACGGACGATTTTACTACGAGTCGTCACCAAAACAGGATCCAAAAGGGCCCGAGCAGGGTGCCGATCGGGTGGTGTTAGGGGGTAGCTGGGGTGCCGACGCACTCCGCTGTCGCGCAGGCTTCCGCCGTAGTAACGCCACTTCTGGCAAAGCCTATTTCTTCGGTTTTCGCGTTGTTTGTGAAGCCGTAAAACCTGACACGGCCAAATAATCACGGGATGCCCGACCTCAAAATCCCGGCTCAATCGGTGCATTTCATCCACCATACTCTGGATGAATACTAAGGATGAATCGGATCGAGGTCCCCAAAAACGATTCGATGTTCTCTTGATCAGACTGCAGATTGCGCTTTCGAATTGCCGACAGCAGGTTATACTCATTTCCGTACGAGTGATTAAAGCTGTGGGCTGACGCTGCTGTCGTGGAGTGTGGTTATGGCGATTCATCAAGCTGGTATCCGGTCTCACGATCAAGAGCATGCGGTGCAGATGGGGCGTTCTCCCTTTCTTCCAGCCGATCGAGACCTGATTCAGGTCGATCGTTCACGACGCTGGTTTTTGCAGACCGGGTTAGCCGGAATGGCCGGGCTATCGCTCCCCCAGATCCTCAAGCTCCAAAATCTGTCGGCAGCAGAACCGGGGCCAAGACCGACGCGTGACAAAAAGTCCGTCATCCTCTTCTGGCTTTCCGGTGGCCCCAGTCATCTGGATATGTGGGACCCGAAACCTGCCGCCCCGGCAGAAATTCGTGGCCCCTATTCGACCATCGCCACCAAAACACCAGGGGTTTTTCTCAGCGAGCATCTGCCGCTGCAGGCGAGCATTTCCGATAAGCTCTCGTTTCTGCGAGCGGTTGATTGCAAGACGAGCAATCACACGCCGATTACGATGCAGGCGGGAAATCCCCTCGCACGACGTACCGACGATAATAAGGACGGAGGTGGATATCCCTCGATGGGTTCGGTGGTCGCTCGATTTCGCGGAGCGAACCACCCTGACCTGCCCCCGTTTGTGGGACTGGCCCCCGCCTGGAATGCCGATGTCTGGGAATCTGGTCATCTCGGATCCGCCTACAAACCAGTCAAGGGACTGGACCTCGTCGGCAAGTTTGGGCTTCCGCAAGGGATTCAGCTCGATCGGTTGCAGGATCGGGATCGGCTACGACAGTCGTTTGATCGGCTGCGTGGGGATCTGGATAACAATCATACGCTGGAAAACCTGGACCGATATCACGCTCAAGCTTTCGAAATGGTCTCGGGTGGGCATGTGCAGCGCGCCTTTGATCTGGCGGGCGAAACCAATGCGACCCGCGATTTATATGGGCGCAACGGGATCGGTGAAAAAGCGATCCTCGCACGCCGTCTGATCGAAGCCGGAGTCACGTTTACACTGGTGAGCGGAGCTTGGGGATATTTTGATCATCATGGTGACTCGGTGCAGTGGGGTGGGATTGTCAAAGGTCTAACACCTCTGTTGCCCCAGGTCGACCGTGCCTTGTTTGGGTTGGTTACCGATCTGGAACAACGGGGATTGCTGGATTCCACACTGATTCTGATGATGGGGGAATTTGGACGATCCCCGGTCATCAACAAGGATGCGGGACGCGATCACTGGACGAATGTGATGTCGATGGTGGTTGCCGGCGGGGGACTACGGCATGGCCAGGCGGTCGGGAGTACCGACGAAAAAGGCTATGATGTCAAAGACGGGTTGGTGCGACCACAGGATCTGGCAGCCACCGTATTCCGCCATCTGGATATTGATCTGAATGCACACTGGGTCAGTCCTCAGGGTCGCCCGACACCGATTGTGGTTGAGGGGGGACGGCCAATCCCGGAACTGATCTGATGAGACCCGTACTGAGATGACATGATTGCCGATCGGGGACCGCAACCAAGATTCCTCTGGCTCCCCAGCGACTCCCTCTGTCCCCCTCCAGCCCCCGCTGGTCGGTTATTCGTGCGGCAAGTCGACACAAACCAGTTTCCCGCTGGCGTTGCGACCATAAACTCGTTTCTCGAACAGGACGGGGACAGTCCAGCAGCGACCGGTCAGAAAGGGTGAACGGGCAAGCTCTTCAAAGCCGTCGGGAGTCGCTTTGGCCAGCACCAGATTGCCGTTCTCGCTGAGGTTCAGCAATTTTCCATCCGCGATCATCAGCGACCCACATCCCAGGCCCCGTTGTTTCCAAGCGACGTTCCCCGTCTGGAAATTCAGGCAGGTCAACTGAACCACACGACCCAGATTCGAATTGCCATCGACCCCGTACAGGTATCCCTCAAACAGAATGCTGTTACTGAAATGGTTGCGCAGCTCGCGATTGGCATAGATTTGCGTTAACGACTTCCCGTCGAATTCAAAAAGTCCACAACCGACGTTGTAGGCGGACGAGATGAAAATCTGATTCCCCTGAATAATCGGTGTCGTGGCATTCGTACGGAAGGGAGATGGCCAAGGCTGAAATGCGACTTCCGTTCCGGTTTCCAGGGTCGTGATTCGTAAGCCTTCACAGTCGAGTGTCGCTGCATATTTTGCTGCGGGGCCTGCCGGAAAGATCGCGGCCGAGCCGTAGCCCGCTTCGTGTTTCTCGGTCTGCCAGTTCTTTTTTCCGGTCTGTTTGTTGTACGAGACGACCCGTCCCGCTTCCAGAATCAATTGATCACCCGCAATGACGGGGGAACTGGAAAAGCCCCATTCGGGACATCCCACCTTTAAGTCTTGTTGCAGCAGGACTTCCCATTGGACTTTTCCCGTTTCCAGATTCAACGAGTAGAGCTGGCCGGTTTTGCCGAGGGTGAAAACCGAGTCTCCCTCAATCGTGGGAGTTGTCCCAGGTCCCCCTTCGTGCAGATTATCGTTGAGTTCGCTCGGATAGCGATGCGTCCAGATTTCCTTCCCCGTCTGGGAATCGAGGCACCAGACAATTTCTTCTCCGTCGACGTGCCCCATCGTCAGCAGTCGGCCTTGAGAAATCGAAATCGAACTAAAACCGATGCCGATTTGTCGCGACCACGCCACTGGCAAGCCGTCTGCGGGCCACGTCGATTTCCAACCGGTCTCCCGCGAAATGCCATCTCGATGGGGACCCATCCAATTCGGCCAACCGGCCTTGGCAGTGGCCTTGGCAATGGATTCGGCATCCGGCTTGGCATCCGGGTCGGCGGCGGGGACGCTGCTCACGAGGCCACTCGCCAGCAAGAGCATAATCACAAACAGGGGATAACGCGGCATCAAATTCAACTCCTCGGTATTCTTGGTATTCGGATGCTTGGTATCCGGTTGATTTTGTCGCCCCCTAGTATTCAAAGATTGCCGCTACGAATCAAACAGGTCCGCTGGGGGGACGAACAATGGGTAGGGGAGTGAACCAAGGCGACTTACCGGGACAAGGCCTAGAACGTGGCAGGAGATCGACATTGGTCTTGCATCGATTTCGCCCAGCGTGCATAAAACGAGATGGTTGAAGGCTGAACTGGGATCGTGTTCCGGGCAGTGTGTTTGTTTGTGGCTTTGAGGATCAGGAAGATAACCTCGTGCCGATTGTGGAATTACTACGGCGGATCCCCTGGCATGTCTTCGGCTGCGCTGTGGCACTGCTGGTGATCGGCCTGACGGGGATTGCCCGCGCAGATCAACTCAACGACGGACCCGATCTCTTTTCCAAACAAATCACTTGGGCAATCGCTGCCCTGCCAGCTCTGGCACTGGCTCTGTTCATCCCTTATCGGACCTGGAAACCCGTCGGACACCTGCTATTTTTCGCCTCGCTCCCGCTGCTGATTATTGTGCTGTTCATGGAAAAACGAGGGGGAGCTCGCTGCTGGATTCAACTCGGATTTTTCGATCTACAGCCCTCAGAAATCGTCAAACTGACCTTCATTCTGGCGTTGGCTCAATACCTAATGTATCGGGATAATCTTGTCCGGTTCACTGGATTGCTGGCTCCGTTCGTATTGACGCTGGTTCCGCTGGGATTGATTCTGCTCGAACCCGATCTTGGTTCGGCACTGCTGTTTATTCCCGTTCTGTTTGCGATGCTCTTCGCCGCCGGAGCCCGTTGGCGACATCTGGTCTGCGTGGCGCTCTTGGGGCTGATGATCTCCCCCTTCTTTTGGGTCAAAATGAGTGCCGAGCAGAAGTCGCGGATTACCGCCCTGTTCTCGCAGGTCGACCGTGGTCCCAATCCGGGTGGTGACCGCTGGCATCAGCATCAGTCCAAGGTCGTGATCGCGCTCGGGGGGTTGCAGGGGAGTGAATTTTTAGGAGCCAAAATTGATGACCCGGATGCCTATCGATTGTTTGCGGCCCAGACCGACTTTGTCTTTTGCCTGATTGGCGAACGCTGGGGGTTTATTGGTGCGTCCCTCAGTCTGCTGCTGTACCTCGTCTTCTTCGCCCTCGGTCTGCAAATCGCCGCCCGCACGGACGAGCCATTCGGGCGGTTGATCGCAGTCGGGATCGTCACTTTGTGGGGAACACAGACGATTATCAACACCGGGATGACGGTCGGCTTGCTCCCCGTGATCGGGATTACACTCCCCCTGATGAGCTACGGTGGTTCCAGTCTGCTGATGACGGCGATCAGTCTCGGCCTGCTGCTGAACGTCGGTGCCCGGCCAGGATATGAAGTGGCGGGTGAACCCTTTCAGTTCGAATGACAGGGGGTTGATCATGGTTGCCGTCGCCCAGGGATCAAAAATTCGTGCCGAAATTCCTGCATGAATTCGGTGCAATTCCGGCGATTCGCTTGCAGTCTGGTCGCGACTGCTTTCTACTCTGGGAGAACCATTTTCCTGGAGGAATTTTTCGATGCGTCAACTGCTGCTGCTGACATTCTGCCTGAACGTTTCGAGCTTGCTGCTGGCGGGCGACTCGCCCCAATTTCGTGGTCCCGATGGCGATGGACATTCCAACGAAATTCATCTCCCTTTGACGTGGAATGAAGCGGAAAACATTCGCTGGAAAGCGGACATCGAAGGACTCGGCTGGTCGACCCCCTCGATCAGTGGCAACGAGGTCTGGCTCACCACGGCACTCGACGCAGGAAAATCGCTGCGGCTGATCTGCCTGGAAAAAGAGACCGGTGCGGTACGTCATGACGTGGAAATCTTCCACCATGAGGAACCCGGTCCGATCCATGGCAAGAACAGCTACGCGTCCCCTTCGGTCGTCATCGATGGTGATCGACTCTTCGTCCATTTTGGCAAGCTGGGAACCGCCTGCCTGGACCGTCAAGCGAAGCTCATCTGGAAGACCGAACTGAAATACAACCACCGCCATGGACCTGGAGGAAGCCCCGTCGTCTTCGAGGACCTGCTGATCCTGGCCTGCGACGGAACCGATGTCCAGTATGTGACGGCACTCAATAAAAAAACCGGCGAAGAAGTCTGGAAAACCTCGCGTGATGGAAAAATGGCCTATTCCACCCCCCTGATCATTCAGGTCGATGGAAAACCACAACTCTTAAGCACCGGTGGTGAATGGGCGATCAGCTACGCACCAAAAACGGGCGAAGAACTATGGCGATTCCGTTATCCGCTCGGTTATTCGAATGTCCCTCGTCCGGTTTACGGTCAAGGGCTGGTGTTTGTCTGCTCGGGCTATGACAACCCCTGGATTTATGCGGTTCGCCCCGACGGAACCGGTGATGTCACCGAATCACATCTCGCCTGGAAACTCGACCGGGGAGCCCCCTTGAATCCCTCACCCCTGCTCGTCGGAGCCGATCTTTATCTGGTCGATGACAGTGGCGTTGCCACATGTCTCGACGCCAAGTCCGGCAAGCAACACTGGAAAAAACGAGTCGGTGGCAATTTTACTGCGTCACCGCTGTTTGCCGAAAACCGGATTTATTTGCTGGATGAAGCGGGGAAGACTTATGTCATTGCCCCAACCCACGACGAATATCAGGAACTCGCGGTCAACGAACTTCCTGGCCGCACGCAGGCCACAATTGCCGCAGCAGACGAATCGCTGTTTCTCAGAACAGACAAAAGTCTCTATCGGATTCAAACTCCGAGAAAATAGCCAACACGTGGCCTCGGCCGCAATCAGTAGCCGTTCCCAGCGCCGGGGGTTGTCTCGGCGTTGGGAACCTAACATGAACCAGACCAAGAGCACCCGGACCCGTTGTCGCGGTTCTTTAGGGATTGTTTACCCGTTCTCGTTACCGTGTACTTGTGCTTGTGCGTGTCAGTTTACCGACCCTTCACCTGTGTCCTCTCACCTGTCTCATTCGGAGAACTTTTATGACCTCCACAACAATCGCTCCACCCAAAGTTCGTCAAACCAAGATGCTGATCGGTGGTCAGTGGCGAGAATCCCAGGGTGGGAAGAGCTTTGCCACGATCAATCCGGTCAACGAAACCGTCATTGCCCAAGTTCCCGACGGCAACGCCGCCGATGTCGATGCCGCAGTCAAAGCGGCTCGAACCGCGTTTGAATCCGGTCCCTGGCACACGATGGATGCCCGCGATCGGGGCCGGTTGATGAATAAACTCGCCGACCTGATGGAATCGAATCTCGATGAACTCGCGGGACTCGAAACGCTGGATAACGGCAAACCGATCAGCGACTCCAAAGCCGCCGACCTGCCGCTCGCCGTTGATTGCCTGCGGTATTACGCTGGTTGGGCAGACAAGCTCACCGGTGACACCATTCCGGTTCGCGGCAATTACTTCTGCTACACCCGCCGGGAACCGGTCGGGGTGGCAGGCCAGATCATCCCCTGGAACTTTCCAATCCTGATGGCCGCCTGGAAGTGGGGCCCGGCACTTGCCGCAGGCTGTACGGTCGTCATGAAACCGGCAGAACAAACGCCGCTCAGCTGTCTGCGGATGGCGGAACTGGCTCAGGAAGCGGGCTTCCCTGACGGAGTCATCAATGTCGTGACCGGTGATGGTAAGACCGGAGCCGCGATCGTGAAGCATCCGGGAGTCGATAAGATCGCCTTTACGGGCCATTACGAAACCGCACAAAAAATCATGGTCGACGCCGCCGGAACCTTGAAGCGGCTCACCTTCGAATTAGGGGGCAAAAGCCCCAACGTGGTTTTTGCCGATGCGGATCTCGACGCGGCGGTGGCCGGTGCCGAGTTTGGCCTCTTCTTCAACCAGGGGCAGTGCTGTTGTGCTGGCTCGCGACTGTTTGTCGAACAATCGATCTACGAAAAATTCGTCGAAAAAGTGGTCGCCCGAGCCAAGACACGCCACCTGGGAGACCCCTTCGACACCCAGACGACGCAGGGGCCGCAAGTCGACCACGATCAGTTTACGAAGATTATGAGCTACATCGACAAAGGAAAGTCCGAAGGAGCCCAGTGTCTGACCGGTGGTCGTCGATTTGGCGAGAAAGGCTTCTTCATCGAACCGACCGTTTTTGGCAATGTCACCGACAATATGTCGATCGCCCGCGACGAAATCTTCGGCCCGGTCCTCAGTATCCTCCCTTTCAAGGATGCCAACGAGATCATCGAGCGTGCCAACAGCACCTATTACGGTCTGGCAGCAGCCGTCTGGACCCGTGACGTGGCCAAAGCCCACAAATTTGCCGCCAGCGTCCGAGCGGGTACCGTCTGGATTAACTGCTATGACGTTTTTGACGCAGCGGCTCCTTTTGGTGGATTCAAAATGAGCGGTATGGGGCGTGAGTGTGGCGAAATCGCGCTTTCCAACTACACGGAGCTGAAAACTGTCACCATGAGTTTGACGTAGGACTACAATCTTTCCGTACGGTAGAATCTGGGAATTGTCCGAACGGAAAAACATCATGTCGGGTTTGATCTTATTGACAGGCGCCACCGGGTATATCGGCGGGCGCTTGCTCTCCATACTGGAACAAAAGGGTAAGCCGGTTCGTTGCCTGACGCGTCGACCCGGTGCGCTCGCCGCACGGGGCTCTTCCACCATCCAGGTAGTCGCCGGTGACCTGCTCGATCGTGAGTCACTCTCGAACGCTTTCGACGGGGTCGACACGGCCTTTTATTTTGTTCACTCGATGGGAGCCGATCGTGACTTCGAAGAACAAGATCGACTCGCCGCACGCAATTTTGCCGAAGCGGCCTCGATCGCGGGTGTCCGGCGAATCATCTATCTCGGCGGACTGGGAAACCCGGATCACGAACTCTCGAAACATCTTCGCAGCCGCCAAGAGACGGGTGACGTACTTCGTCAATATCATCCACAGATCATCGAGTTGCGCGCCTCGATCGTGATCGGCTCAGGAAGCCTTTCGTTCGAGATGATCCGGGCACTCGTCGAACGACTTCCTGTCATGATTTGTCCCCGCTGGGTCCGGGTTCGAGCCCAGCCGATTGCGATTGAAGATCTGCTCGCCTACTTGCTCGAGGCGTTAGAAATCCCGAACGATGCGTCACAAGTTTACGAAATTGGGGGTCCCGATCAGGTCTCGTACGGCGAGATCATGCAGGAATACGCCCGTCAGCGCGGCCTGATCCGTTTCATGATTCCTGTCCCCTTTTTAACCCCTTATCTCTCAAGCCTCTGGCTGGGACTGGTGACACCGCTGTATGCCCGCGTCGGCCGTAAGCTGGTCGAAAGTCTGCGGAATCCGACGTTGATTTCCAATAATCTCGCCGCGACCACATTCTCCGTTCATCCTCGTTCGGTCCGCGACGCGATTGCCCGCGCTTTGGTGAATGAAGATCGCGAATTCGCGGAAACACGCTGGTCTGATGCGATCTCTGCCGGGGGAACGGCTCGCAGCTGGGGGGGAACCCGGTTCGGTTCGCGACTGGTCGATTCCCGCACGATTACCCTCAGTGCAACGCCCGAGGAAGCCTTTGCTCCGATCCGGCGGATTGGTGGCAAGACCGGCTGGTATTATGGCAATTGGCTCTGGACCCTGCGCGGTTTTCTGGATCTGCTGGTTGGCGGAGTCGGGGTCCGGCGAGGCCGTCGTGATCCCGAGCAGCTCCAGGTGGGTGACGCGCTCGATTTTTGGCGAGTCGAACTGTACGAACCCTCCCATCGCTTGCGTCTATCTGCCGAAATGAAACTCCCCGGTCGAGCCTGGTTAGAGTTTGAGGTGACCCCCTGTGAAGGAGGAAGTCAGATTCGTCAGACGGCCATTTTCGATCCGCTGGGCTTGTTCGGACTGATCTATTGGTACGGAATTTCCCCGCTGCATGAATTTGTCTTTGCGGGGATGTTGCGAAACATCGCCCGAGCGGCGAAAACCAACGACGAAAAAAAGCAGCCAGACTCGCCCGTGCGTAAGCTGGCGATGCCGCAATTGTCCGAAGGATCGGTGGGAGCCAATTCGTGAGTCGAAAGCCTGTTGTCGTGATTGGAGCGGGGTTAGCTGGACTGTGCTGCGCACGTCAACTGGTGCGAAACAACGTGGATGTGCTCTTACTCGAAGCCGAAAGCGAGGTGGGGGGGCGAGTTCGGACCGATCTCGTCGAAGGATTTCGGCTCGATCGGGGCTTTCAGGTGCTGCAGACCGCATACCCCGAGGCGAGTCAGCAGCTCGACTATTCCCGCTTGCGTCTCAAAAACTTTGAGCCCGGTGCCCTGATTTTGACGCAAGGAAAAACGGTCCGGATGAGTGACCCTTGGCGGCGACCGCAGCAACTTTTTTCGACCGCATTCAATCCGATCGGAAACTTGCTTGACCGCTTGCGGTTAGCCCGCCTGCGCTGGCATGTCAGCGTTAACTCGATCGAACAGTTATGGGCCGAACCCGACTCGACGACGCTTGAATACTTGCGAACGAATTGCGGATTTTCCACCGATATGATCGAGCGGTTCCTGCAGCCCTGGTTTTCAGGGGTTTTCTTTGAACGGGACCTCGCGACATCCAGTCGATTTTTCAAATTCATTTTCCGAATGTTCGCCCTCGGTGATGCCGCACTGCCGGAACAAGGGATGGGAGCCATCACCAGACAGCTCGCCGAAGAAATCCCCGCCTGCGCCCTGCGGCTGTCGACACAAGTGGATGCGATCGAAGGGCTGCGCGTTCGACTGAGCACCGGCGAAATCCTGGACAGTCGAGCGGTGGTGCTGGCGGTTGAAGGCCCCGAGGGGTCCCGTTTGACCAACGGCCTGATCCCGGCCCCCGAGTCACGGTCAACGACCACGCTGTACTTCGGAGCCCCACAGCCTCCGATCACAGAATCGCTGTTAGTGCTGAACGGGGATCGAACCGGGCCGATCAACAACCTTTGTGTCCCCAGTAACGTCAGTCCTGCGTATGCCCCCGCAGGCCAGGCGTTGGTGAGTGCCTCGGTGATCGGCAGTCCCACACAGACCGAAATCGAACTGGAATACGAAGTTCGCAGACAATTACGAACATGGTACGGTTCCGCAGTCGATCAGTGGGAGAGTTTGCCGAGCTATCACATCCGCCACGCATTACCCGCCCAACCCGCACATTTTCGCGATGCAGGGATTCCGCAAAGTCAATTAGCGGACGGCGTTTATCATTGTGGCGATTATTGCGAATCGGCATCAATCCACGGCGCAATGATCAGCGGTCGCCGAACCGCCGAATCAATTCTGTTAGCATGGAGTCAGTCTTAGTTCTGACTGGACGCGCTGAGTCCCGGCGAGACAGCCTAACTCTCAACAGGACGCTCTTAGTCTCAACGGGAGAACAACGAGGAATACGACTATCTGCCTCACGTCTTGGATGTCTCCCCGTCTTAGTCCCAACGGGACGTGAGTGAATAGCCAGGGGTGTAAACCCCTGGAACTCACCCATCCCACCCACCGTAGCCGGAGCGCGGCGAAAGTGGAATTCCGGAGATCCCCATGTGACTCTCGTCTGGGATTGATTGCGAATCCACGCGACGGTCACCCCGTTGGGGTTCTGAAACGTTATCTTGACGGTTTCCAGGGGCTTACGCACCCTGGCTATTGACTGACGTCCCTTTGGGACTGGGGATACGCATTACGGAATCGGGATAAGCAGGAAGTCGCCGGATGCCATTGCTTCGGAGTCCTCGGAGAAGCAATGCTCTTCGTCTTTTAAGCCTTGTCTGATCTGGTCTCCTGACGGTGGCGTCCCTTCGTCATGAGTCGCATGGTCTCGGACAACCGCATGATTCCCATGTCCCCTGGTTTCGACGGTCGATACGATCGAAGCAGACAGGGGCCTTATCGCGTTGCCTCAGAAGTGGGCGACCAGCGTTCCATACCGCTCGGCCAGGTATTCGACGATCACTTTGGTGTCGGTGGAGTGCAGGCGGTCGCCGAATCGGTGGAACCGGGCGGCGTCGACGAACTTGTGGTTCGCGGGATCGAGTATCAGATTCGGGCACCCTTGGTGCGCGTCGCCGACGAGATCGACGATCTCGCGGCGTGGTTTTGGGTACGCGACGTACCGGATGTCGAGCTCCGTTCGCAGGGGAGGGGAGCTGACGAGCACCCCTTCGAGGAATGCGCAGTCCGGGCAGTAGTACCGCTTCCCTGTGTCATCTCGGGCGCTGTCAGTGAAGCCGGGCGTAAGCAGGAAGAGGATGTCCATGGTTTTCTCCGAGAAAGAGGATGGCAATTACAGTACGTTCCAACTGAGCGCGCAAACGCAGGTTCCTGCTTGCAGGGGGATGTGTCAAGCAATCCGTTCCCGCGTCCCAGGAAAATTGGCGAAAGAGACACACCGAGTTTCTCATCGTGTTCCGCCGGATGCCGCGATCGCCAAAGACGGCTCTCACAGTCTGTTAAAAAATGGAGACTGGGTGCGACCGAAATCAAATTTCGACAAACTGCCGACAGCGGTGCCTCTCCGGTGATCAAAAACAAACGAAGAGTACGGCTTCTTCGAGGACTCCGAAGCACTGGCAACCGACAACCGGCAATAGTTGTCTGTCGGCGGTTTTGATAGAAACCGTATGAGTCCGGGTTCGGAATCTTGACAATTGCTGCCAGCGAGTGCAGGATTTTTCTAGCGTCTCATCACGGAACTGTGCTGGTTGACGATCAATGTGAGTCACCATCGCGGTTAAGTTGCGTTCGATTCACACACCACCCCGGAAAGCCACTCATGGTAATCCCCAACTGGTTGTCTGCTTTGGAATGTCGTGCTTGGTTTTCTCGAAAGTTGGCTCGCGTTTTTGCGTCGCGTCGCCGTGCTGATCGCTCAAGGGAACGTTGCCAGCATCGCTCGCCGGCCATGCTGATTGAGTCGCTTGAACCACGGCAACTCCTGGCGGCGCAAACCGCTCAGATGATGGCGATGCCGCCGCAGGTCACTGGTTTGTCGGCCCATGATGGCTCTACTCTCGGTGGTCATCCGATCACCATTACCGGTTCTGGTTTTAACTCCGTCTCGGCTGTGATGTTTGATACCACTTTGGTCACGTCCTACACCGTCAATTCCTCGTCATCGATCACGGTCACCACGCCCGCCCATGCGGCCGGAACCGTCGA
>CAMBQP010000025.1 GCA_945869955.1 Schlesneria paludicola DSM 18645 | reverse complement strand
AACCCGACAACCTGATCGCCGCGACCTAACAGTTCCAAGCTGACGTGCATGCCGATGAATCCAGCGGCACCAGTGACGAGATATTTCATGAGAGGCAACTTTCTGAATCGAGATGATTCGGCATGGATTCAAGCAAACCATTCCGCAGGAAACAGGAGGGCAACGGGATGACAGTTCAGGGAATCATCGACGAATTGATTCCGTTGCGAAAGTCTCGGCGCATGACGATCGGCTTTTGTCTGTTCGCCAATTTTGAGACAACCGGGCGGCAGGGTTCGATTCGCTCGATCGCTTTGGTAGGATCTCTTACGAGTGTCGTGGTGGGCTGGTTCCGTCATGGACGCGTCTCGCGGACGGCGGCAGTACGGAGACGGCAGTACGGAGAAGGCGGTACGGAGAAGGATACTTGTGGAAACCAATTCAGCGACCACCAATTCAGCGAGCACTGTGTCAGCGAGCACCGTGTCAGCGAGCACAGCGGTGCAAAAAAACGGGGAACTGCGTGGGAAAAGCCAATCGGCACTGATCTGGTTCGAGTTTCGCAAACGACGAATGGCGGTCGCCGCAGCGGGCTTGATCCTGTGTCTGGTCACCGCCAGCATTTTCGCACCACTGCTCGCGAATGGTCGCCCGATTTATTACGAAGGATTCAATCGATTTGAATACCAGGAAGCGGCTCGTACCTTACGAGGTGCGTTGACGCAATTGATTGATGCTCGAACTGCGGAAAAACCGGGGGCCAACATTGAGCCCTTTTTCAAGACAATTGCACTGCAAATCCGTCTGATGGCCAATGCGCTTGCGCCGGAAAAAGGGGCCGAGTTGCGAACACTTGGCGAGCAGATGCAGGCAGCGGGACGATCCGTTGATCGTACTGCTGCGGTGGAGGAACTCAAGCGTCTGCAACGGGAGGTCCGTTCCCATTTCGACGTGAAAGAGATGACGCTGGTTTCGCGGCCCAATTGGCCGGTGATCGCGTCGCTGAGCGGTACCGAGGTCGGCTTTATCGCCGCGAATCTGCTGCTGCTGCTTTGGCCCTGCTGGAACTGGCTGCTGCGCAGAACCATGACCGGTCAACGTGATCGCTGGCACCGTTGGGGCACGATTGGTCTCTTCTGCGGAATTCCGCTTTTGGTCAGCAGCCTGTGGTGGTGGGTCATCCCCGTCCGAGTTGATCGAACCGATTATAAAGCGGGTCTGCTGGCCGCCGAAGCAGACTCGGCCAAAGCCCCGGTGGTCTTTGAAACCGTCCTGTTTCCTCCGATTGCCTATGGTTTGGATGAGTACGATCTTGCCGGCAAATCAGCAGCCCCCGCCTGGTATCCGGTCTCGTGGTGTCCTGCAGGAAAGGATGCTGCCTCGGTACAGTTGACATCCCGCTGGAGTGGCCCGCATTGGCTGGGAACCGATGAGTCTGGCCGCGACGTGCTTTGTCGGATGATCTGGGGTGGACGAGTCAGTTTGTCGGTGGGGCTGGTCGCGGTCGCGATTTATGTGGCCATCGGAATTTTTGTCGGGGCGATCGCGGGTTATTTTCGCGGTTGGTGCGATCTGGTGATTTCCCGCTTTATTGAAGTCATGATCTGCTTCCCGACCTTCTTCCTGATTCTCACGATTGTCGCGCTGGTCGGGCAAAGTGTACGAAATATCATGATTATTATCGGGCTGACGGGATGGACGGGGATTGCCCGACTGGTGCGAGGAGAATTTTTGCGTCTGGTTGACCAGGAATTCGTATTGGCGAGCCGCGCCTTGGGATATTCACCACTCCGCATCATCTTCCGCCATGTTCTGCCGAATGCGATGGCCCCCGTACTGGTTTCCGCGACATTTGGGATCGCTGGGGCGATTCTCACCGAAAGTGCACTCTCGTTCCTCGGGCTGGGAATTTCGAAACCGACACCCTCGTGGGGAGGGCTGCTTGCCGATGGACGAGACGCGTTACAGCATGCACCGTGGCTGATTCACTTTCCCGGTTTGGCGATCTTTCTGACCATCACTGCTTACAACTTGATGGGCGAAGCGCTGCGCGACGCATCCGATCCCCGGCTACGCGGCTCGCGATAATATTCCGATCGGGATCGGAATCACCAACTGTCAGAGAGGTGGATGCCGGTTGTGCCAATCGGTTTGTTGCTGATAGGCCTTGGCGATCGACAAAATCTGATTTTCGTCAAACGCGCGACCGGTGAATTCGATCCCCGTCGGTAGGCCGCGAGGCCCGAACCCATTGGGAACGGTGATGCCGGGAAGCCCTGCGACATTCGCCGCACCGCTGAGTTCGGAACAGACAAACCCCTGTGCCCAAGTGGAAAACGGCCGTTCGATTGATCCGGATTCCGTATTCAAGGTGGGGGTCACGATCGCATCGAATGGGGCGAGTGTTGCATCGATCTCGCGTTGAATCTTGCCCCGAATCCGCAGCGCATGAATGTAGTCCTTGGCGGGAATCATCAAATTGGAAAATCCTCCCCAGCGATCTTCAGGGGCGGTCAGTTTCCAGACTGCGTCGCTCGTGAGGAACTGATCGAACGCTGCGGCCATCTCGCAGGAAACGATGGTGGAACCCACCAGGAAGTAAGGGAGGTCCGGCAATCGGATCGTTTCGATCGAACCCAGTGTTCGCAAGACCTCTAAAGAACGCTCGTAATTTGCCAGAACTTCTGGTTGGAGTTGACCACGATTGAAGTCGAGAACCGCAAAACGGAAGCGGTGCTCAGCAGGTCGCGGTGCAAAGGACCATGGTTCTGGCAGCGAGGTTGAGTCGGCGGGATCCGAGCCCGCGATGGCGTTGAGCACCCACCCGCAATCCTCTGCGGTACGACAGATCGGACCGATTTTATCCATGGTCCAGCTGAGAGCCATGGCGCCGTGTCGACTGACCCGGCCATAGGTTGGTCTTAAGCCCGAGACTCCACAATAACACGAAGGAGTCACAATTGAGCCCATGGTTTCGGAGCCAATCGCGAAGGGGACTAAGCCAGCACCGACTGCTGTGCCGGAACCGGACGAGGATCCCCCGGACCAGCAGGTTTTATCCCAAGGATTCAAGCCGGGACCTGTGAAACTGGCGTTGGCCTGCCGATATCCAAATCCTCCCGCCAATTCGACCATCGCGAGCTTCGCGCAGAGCACGGCCCCTGCGTTCCGCAAGCGAACGATGACCGTTGCGTCCTCGTCAATGATCTGTGTTTCAAAGGGAGTGGCCCCCCAAGTGGTGGGGATTCCCTTCGTGGACAAAAGATCTTTGACTCCGAAGGGGATTCCGTGGAGCGGGCCACGATCCTGACCGACTCGCAATTCCTGATCCGCCTGATCCGCTTGCTTGAGCGCGGTTTCGGACGTTGTGCAAACGACGGCGTGGTATTCGGGGCCTAAACGATTCAGTCTTTCGAGAAAGAACTCAGCGAGTTGGACGGCGGTCACCTCCCGCAGACGTAGCCGCCGCCCAAGGTCGGTAATCGAAGCAAAAGGGAGTGACTCGGTTGGCATCTTCATTCCTTGACAGTTGAAGTCTCATTTTTTGATTTGTTCGGTGCCTGTTTTGCGAGTCGATCAGTATACGGTTTGAAAATCGATTCAGGCAGACAGCTTGGGTTTGACTCATTCCCGTCGCGAGCGTTTTTGTTGCGATCGGAATCCGGTTGTTTTTGGTCCGTTGGTCCGTTGGTCGGGTGGAGGCTGCATCCTCGTCTGGTCGGGAAGTGTTTGTGGCTGGGGTGATTACTGAGAAATTGTTAAGGAGGAAGAGAAATGTCGTTATTGAGCCTGCACAACATCGCGTTGATAGCGGCTGTAGGTGCGTTGGTCATTGGAATACTGTCTCTGATGATTCCTTTTTGGTCGCACTGCCGGGACGCGGTTTTTTTTCTGCGTTCCTCGGCGAGTCGGCAGTACAAGAACCTGCAAATTCCGATGCCGGATGATGAGTTTTTCAAACGGGTTTATTGGTCGATTGCCCACGCCGCTCTGCAGGACACCTGGTTTCGGCGGGGGTTTTCTGGCGTGAGCCAGCAGTCATTGCTTTCCGGTGATCGGGCAACCGTTGGCAAGTTTTTCCGGCGCAGTACGCGCCGGATTGTGGAAGCGATTGAGTCAGACGTGATGGTGAATTCGATGATGCATAACAAATCCGGCGTATGGCAGCATTACAAAATGCCACTGCTGTTGGTTTTCGCCTCGTTGATGATGATCGCACTTTCCCTGACATCGCAAATCCTGGTCGCGGGTCCGTGAGCATGGGGAAGGGTGCGAGTGGCCACAATTTGTGAGCACCTGCTTCACGAGTCCTGTAATTTGTCTGGTTGAAAATCAGCATCCGGTCTTGACCAAAAGGAAATTATCTGCGAACGATGCGCTCGATGGAAGTGGATGGAAGTCGATCTGAAGAATAATCGAGCGGGATCATGCATATCTTTTTTTCTGTTGGTGAGCCGAGTGGCGATCATCATGCGGCACATCTCATCCAAGAGTTGACTCGTCGACGACCGGGTCTGCGGATTTCTGGCTTTGGTGGCCCCGCCATGGAAGAGCGGGGCTGTCACTTGCTGTTTCCATTGACCTCGATGGCGGTCATGGGAATTGTGGCGGTGTTGCCGTTGATCTGGAAGTTCTACAAGCTGGTCAAACAGGCGGAAGAGTACTTTGCTCGGCATAAACCCGATGTCGTGGTGCTGGTCGATTTTCCTGGATTTAACTGGTGGATCGCTCGGAAAGCCAAAGCGGCGGGGATTCCGGTCATTTATTACATGCCACCACAGCTGTGGGCGTGGGGTTCCTGGCGGATTCGCCGCGTGCGGAAGTCGGTTGATCTGGTTTTATCGGGACTCACGTTTGAAACCGATTGGTATGCCGAGCGGGGTATCCCGGTGATGTATGTGGGTCACCCCTTCTTTGATGAAGTGGCGGATCATTCACTGGATGAAGGCTTCTGCCGGGAATGGGGCCCGGATCACAGTACAACCGTGGCCATTCTTCCCGGCTCACGCAAGCAGGAAGTGCTGCGTTGCTGGCCGTTACTGTTGAAGATTATCCAGCAGTTGCACGCGAAATTTCCCCACGTCAACTTCCTCGTGGCGAATTACAAGGAAACACAGCGTCAATTTTGCCAAAGTGAATACGAGAAGCTTGATCAACCCCTGCCGGTGACCTTCTTTGTGGGAAAAACGCCAGAAATCATCGAGATTGCAGACTGTTCGGTGATGGTCTCGGGCTCGGTCAGTTTGGAAATGCTTGCCCGAAGAACGCCGTTCGTGGCGCTTTACCGGTCCAGCTGGTTGACTTATTTCATCGGGCGCATGGTGATCACCTGCAAATACTGGTCTTTGCCGAATCTGATTGCCGGCCGTCAAATCATGCCCGAGTGCTTCAGTGTGGGGAATCCCCAGCCAGTCATTGACAGGGTCACGTTTGAGATGAGCCAATGGCTGCAGGATCCCGCGAGTCTTGCTGCAGCAACCCATGAACTCGACGAATTGCGCGAGCGGATTCACTGTACCGGAGCAACACGTCGTACCGCCGACGTGATCATTGGATGGCTGGAAAAGCCGATGGATTCCACGTCACCTGCGATCGCCGCCTGAGGACGATCGCGGGTGTCGAAAGATTCCCGGGTGGGTTACCCGAGTTCTGTCCCTTTTTCCGTCAGTTGTTCGATCGCTTTCAGCAGTCGCTTCCGGACTTTTTCGGGAAGCTCGGCAAATTCCGCGCAAAATTCCGGAGTCACCAGGCTGGCACAGCGTTCGATCGTGGTCGTCAACCGTTTGGCGATCTGCTCACCGCTCAGGACCGGCCGATTGCTGGATTCCTGCGGAGGGGCGGATGTGGCATTGGCGTTGAAGGGAGCATAGTCGCCCGTTTCGCCCGCGAGACGATTTGTGGACGCAAAGTTCGCTGCGACTTCTTCGTCATGATCCTGTTTCCCTTGATTCGCAGAGACGGAAAAAGACGATTCGTGGTCAAACGGAGCGGCTTCGCGAGCGAGTGAGGGTTCGGTGGGAAGACCATCGAGGGCCTCATCCATTGGGGATGCGTTCAGGTCTTCGCCACGCTGTGCGCGTCGCCAAGCCTTCATCTCTGCGACACCGGCATGGACATCATCGGCCCATTGCAGACATTCCGACGCATCATCCCAGTTGATGGCTGCATAGAAATGGGACCATTTCAACGTCGAGTAGCTTCCATAAACATCCGCAAAGGTTTCCCAGACGCGACGACGCTGGTAAACCTGGTCAGGACTGAGGGTGACCAGCGCGGCGAAATCCGCATCAGTCCTTCCTCGTGCAAATCGTTTTGTCCACAATGCGGCACATTCACCGACTTCCCAATTACATTGACTGACCGCAATTTGAGCCCGCGCGATCAGCGAGGCTTCGGTTTCTTCGCGCACGAGTTCCGCTGGACCGGAATTCGACATAAGCAGCTTCCCATGATTTAACAGGTGCCGTGATAATCCGTGGATGTTCGACCAAGTCGAACGCTGGCGAATGACGCTCGCCACTGAATAATTGCCCCGTCCCTGGGTCGTCAGATCCTATCGCTCGGCATTTTGTCTTGCCACTGATCACGTCGAGAATCGTAAAGGCTTCTTGAGTTTCCGATTGCTGGACAAATCGGATTCATTCGGGGATGCTCGTCCCTTTAGGGATACACGTACCAAGATTGTCCATGACAAGTATCCCCGTAGATTGAGTCTTTTTGACCCGACCGCTTCATCCACCAGGCTTTGCAGCTCATACAAATTCGCAATCCGCTGATGTCCAGAACATCAACGCTGAAAACCGCTTGCATGATTCGAAGAAGGATCCGACGGGAATGACGTGGCCGACAACACTGCAGGATCAATTACCGCTGCTCTTGGTGTTATCGCCTTTGATTGGTTTTTTCGTGACTTGGGGGGCAAATCGCTTCGAGCCCGGCTTGGTTCGCCCGTTGGCCATTTCGAATCTGGCCTGCACACTGGTGATTTTGGGGGGGATGGAATGGCAACTCGAGGCGGATCTTGCTGCCAATACCATGGCGATTCGTCAGGCGAAACAGGAATCGTCTGCGATCAGTCAGGATTTTGATCCGACTGCCGAGGTGTACCGAAAATTGGCCCGGCAGCGGACGGCGAGGCTGGCGCATCACGGATTCGTCATGGATGGGTTCAATCTGTTTGCGGTTTTGACGCTCGTACTGATTACGCATGGTGTGATCTGGCAAACCGATGCGTCGCAGGTTGGCGAACGTCAGTGGATCCCGATGCTGATGTTGTTTGAATCGACCGCATCAGGTTTGCTGCTTGCGCATGATATACGGGTCTTCCTGTTCTTGCTGACCGTCAGCGTGATTCTGATGAGTCTGCTGATTGGTCTGTGTGGCGGGGCCATGCGTCGTCAGCACGCTGCACGGTTCTTGCTGGCCCAATTCTGTGGCGGTGGATTGATTGCCATGGGACTGGCGATGTTGGTGGTTGCCGTCCCCTGGATGCAAATTCCGGATTCGACCACGCTTCCGGCCGTTTCGTATGATCTGGCGAGTCTCGTTCAAGAGATTCAGAAATGGGGACCTCGGAACGAATTGTCCTATCAGTATCAAAGTGAAGTCTTTCCGTGGTTGATGTTGCTGATGTCAGCAGGGTTTGCGATTCAGTCGGGGCTTTTTCCTTTCCATGCATGGCAGGTCCGTTTGTTGAGTGATCTGCCGCCGTTGATTGCGATTCTGTTTCTGGTCGGTTCGTCCACCGCGTGTTCGGTGGGATGGTTCCGATTCGTGTTGCCACTCGCCCCCGAAATGCTCGCCCCCTTCGATCGCTGGTTGCTGATTCCTGCGTTCCTCGGTGCAATTTGGGGGGCCGTGCGGGGGATGGCTTTGGTTGGGGACGACCGGCAGTGGCGAGAGCGCGCCGCTTTTATTCTGATGAGTCTCAAAGGAATTTCGTTGATGGGTGCCTACACGTTCACTCGTGCAGGGATGATGGGGAGTTGGCTGATGCAACAGCAGGTGGCGATTTATGCGGTGGTGATGTTCATCGCCATCGGTTCGTCGCGTCTCCAATTTCAGGAAGCCAGCCAAGCAATCACCGTTCGCCAACCGCTGCTTGGGCGCACAGGGTGGTTGCTGTTTGGTTTGGCATTGTTCGGACTGTTCGGGAGCGGATTTCTGCAGATCTCGGAGTTGTTTTTTCAAAGCCTGTTGCTGACGGCAGCCGTGTTCCTCATCGGCCTTTCGCTCATCGCAATCGGGATTCGACCTCAGTTTGAACAACTCTCTGGAAGGGGGCCTGTTGGTCACGAGCCTGCTGCGAAATCGCCCCTCTCGGGGCTATTGATCCTGGGGTTTAGCGTAGCCATCGTTGTCAGCCTCTTTCCCGCTTGGCTCATCCACCAAAGCGATCCCGAGTTTGCGCGGGTTTTTCGTCGATTTGAATCAACTGCCATGGCAGATTCTGCCGAATCTGATTCTGGAGAGCGTTAATTCGCTCCGTCAACCCGTCAAAATGTCATGAATTCGGGTTAGCTTGGCGGATTTTTCCGGCTATGACTTCTGCGTCGGCGCGAGGCGTGTTGAGGGAACGACGGGCTGTCATCGTTCTTCGAGTATTTCTGTTGCGGACGTGAAATTTCGTTTGGTCATTGGGACTGTCGAGAATTTTGGGACTGCTGAATTTTTGACTTTCGAGAACATGAGGAGCATCGATCTTGAACCGGACTTTTTTTAATTATTTGACGCTGGCCGGTCTGGCAAGCACGATTCCCACGGTGACACAGGCTCAATGTCGTAATTGTGCTCCGGTTGCAAACTATGCTCCGGTTGCAAACTGTGCGATCTCACAAACCAGGCCCGTCGTGACGACTCAACTTCGGCCACAACAGGTCACCACCTATCGTGATGTGACAGAAACTCATTTGCAGCGGCAGCAGGTTGTCGAGAATGTGCCGGTGACCACCTGTAAAAATGTGACGGTAGACGAAGGTGGCTACCAGATGGTCTGGGTCCCCAAGCCCGTCACCAAGCAGGTGACACAAACCACAGTCCGTCAGCAGGTCAAAACCGTCGAGGTTCCCGTTCAGGTGACGCGGCGGGTTCCGCAGTTGACGACTCAGATGGTACCTGTCCCGTCGGTTCAATACGTGACGCAGCAAGTCCCCGTGCAGATGATGACAATGGCACGGCCTGCCTGCGATGCCTGCAGTAACAACCAGGCATTTGGCCTGCCGCTCTTGGCACCGCAGATCGGGGGCTATGCACCGATGTATCAACCGGCACCGTATGCCTCGGCCATGGTTCCACATTACACCGCGATCAACAGCATGGCACCGCAAACGGTGCAGGTCCCTGTCCCGGCCTATCAACCGGCGCCGGCAGCAGTGGTTCCACGGAGTGCTGCTTCAGACGTTTATGAAACCGTTCCCGCTCGTGAAGTTCCGCTCCCTAAAGATGAAGTGACCGCTCCTGCCCCGGTTCGCAAGACATCGATGTTTACGGGAGTCCCTTCTGCGGCGGCAGTCTGGCAATCCCGCAATTCGATGATGCGGTAGGTTTCTGACTCGGTAGCCATGGCTGGCCGGATTCCCGTCCCGCCGTGGCAGCCGGATGCTTGCGAGTATCTCTGGTGAGGCGCTTTGCCAACCGAGACCACTCGGTTTTTCCGGCAGCCGTGGTGTGGTTATCGTGGTCGTCGTGATTGTCGTGATTGATCAGGTGGATCGGATTTTTTCGCTGCCGCTGGTTGCCATG
Organism: Schlesneria paludicola DSM 18645; assembly: GCA_945869955.1. Taxonomy (GTDB): domain Bacteria; phylum Planctomycetota; class Planctomycetia; order Planctomycetales; family Planctomycetaceae; genus Schlesneria; species Schlesneria paludicola_B. The sequence continues at coordinate 31,064 of CAMBQP010000025.1, read as the reverse complement.
GATTCGGCGAGTCTGCGCAGTCCCTCGGCCACCGAGACTTGGGGGAAGTAACCGAGGTCGCGTCGAGCCGCATCGAGTCGAAACCAGTGGCTGGTGGAGAGTTGTAAGGCGACAAAACGGGTCATTCGAGGCTCGTCCTGACGACCGATCAGACTCCAGATCCGTTCGAGGAATCCCCCTGCCAGATAGGCGGTTTGTGCCGAGATTTGCCGCTGGACCGGTGGAAGTCCAGCGCAGGCCAGCAGGCGGTTAATCAGTTCCCACAGCGGCAAGGGCTCGTCGTTGGAAATGAAATAGGCCCGTCCCGACGCAGCCGAACCCGCCTCGAGTCGGTCTGCTGCCAGCAGATGTGCATCGGCGGCATTATCGATATAGGTCGCATCAACGAGGTTCTTTCCGGCACCCACTTGTCGCAATTGCCCCGCCTGCGCACGCTGGATCAAACGAGGAACCAGGTGATTGTCCCCGGGGCCCCAGATCAGGTGGGGCCGTAACGAAACGGTCGCTAACTCTGCTGAATTCGCCCGCATCACCAGTTGTTCTGCCATCGCCTTGGTCCTTGGATAGTGCGTCAGGTATTTCGAGGGATACGGCGTCGACTCGTCAATCCCCGCTTCATCTTTCCCCGCAAAAACCACACTCGGCGAACTGGTATAGACCAGCTTGCGGACCCCTTGCGAGCGGCAAGCGGTGATCACATTTTCTGTTCCGGTCACGTTAGCGCGATGGTAATCCTCGTACCGACCCCAGACACCCGCCTTCGCAGCGACGTGAAATACCAACTCGCAGCGGGCAACGGCCTGCTCGACCACGGCGAGATCACTGATGTCACCACGAAGACATTTGACCCCCAGTTGGGATAATTCGGGCGAGTCGCTTCGTTGCAGGCTCTGTACGACATCACCACGAGCGATCAAGCGGCGCACGATTGCCTGACCCAGAAAGCCACCTCCACCTGTCACCAGCACTTGCATGAAATCCAAATCCTTTCGTGGTTCTGGTCCTGAATATCCGCGACTACAGCCGTATTTTCCGCAGTTTTTCGGAAATCGGTTAATCGTTTCTGCGAGGAATTATCCCTCATCTTTGCTGCGGAAACTGGGCATGTGAAGACCGCCACGAGCTCTTGTCGGCGCCTCGGGCCCTCTCAATTTATCTCGACAGAACCGAGAAGACGATCGTGAAGAGCAGGATCAGGATCAGAATCACCATCCAACCTGGTCGTGGTTTTTCAGGGCGGTCTTCGGTCGTGATCCAACGCCGGCAGGAGGGACAATAATCGGCCGCTTCCAGCATCGTCTCGCCACAATGCGGGCAGGGGACATATCCCTCGTCGTCGTCGTCGTTGGCAATGTCGTCGTAATCGTCGTCGTTCCCCGGCCAGTCGTCATCGTCTTCGTTGTGGGATTTTCGCACCAGATACTCACTTTTTTCGCGGGAATGCTCGGCCAAGCCGTTGTTTTAGAGAACTGGTTTTTCCTCGTTCCGAGTCTCGCATGAGCCCGGATCACTTACGTGAACCCGATTGCAGGACTTTGAGATGCAGCCGATACAATCGTTTCTTCTTCCATGATCGTTTGTCTCACAAGCATAACTGTTCGTCAATCGGCAAAGTTTGCCAGTCGGACTGGGCGATAACCCATAGGGAGTACCAATCCCGGCGGTACGGGAGTACTTGACGAGACAGGAACACTGCCAGGTCTCGGACGAGTTCGTGCACAATCATTTTTCCGTGAGAGACGGAATTGAGGAGAAGAGTTGATGTTTACGACAGACCAATCGAGAACACGCACCATAGAAAATCAGCTGGCCGAACAGCTCAAACAAACTTGGCTGATGCTGTTTCTCGGCGTGACAACCGGCTTTGTGGGGATGCATTTTCTCGTAGCGCGTCCCGCCGCGAATGAGCTGGCAAAAGTGAAGGCCAGCTTGGGGACGGTCGAGATCCGAATGCAAGAGCTCTCGGGAGCCACAGAAAACGTTTGGGAAACCAATAGTCTGCTGGCCAGCTTGCGGGCACAGCAGGGGCAAGTCGCCGATGCGCGGGTTGCGTTGCAGTCAATCCGCGCATTGCGGAGTGATCTGGTTGACGTTGCCTCAAGTCATGACCAAGTGACCAAAGCGCTGGTCAGCGTGGACAAACTGCAATCCCGGATGATCGAACAGCAGACAAAAACCGACAACGCGGGCCGCATTTTTGAGTTGATGCAGTCGTTGGAAAACGAGATCATCAATCAGCAAGAATCACACAGCACTGCGATCACATCGCTGGATCATCTGATTGCACTCAAAGACGTTGCCGGTGCTCAGCTGCATGATATCGATCAAGCTGAAACTTCGCTGAGGCTGCTTGTCCAACTGAGCAGTGTGCTGCAGCAACAACTCGAGACCATTGAATCGGCACGAACCAGTCTGAGCGGCCTGACCACACTCCAGTCGGGTCTCAATTCGGCTGCTGCGAAGATGGAAGTGGCTCAGTCGGTTTCTGATCAACTGGTCCAGTTGCAGCAACGTTTGGCCGACGGCAGCCAGCAGGCGGAACTTGCGACCGAACGTGCCGAACGGCTGATTGGTCTGAACGGAAAGCTGACCGCCAGCGAATTGAATCTCGCTGTGTCGGAACAAGGCCTGGACCGATTGCTGACGATTCAAGACAAGCTCGGAAGTGACTCGCTGACGATCGCCTCGTCCGAGAAAAACCTGGACGGATTGCTGACGATTCAGGAGAAGTTGGTCAACGAGCAATTGAACGTGGCGACCTCAGATCAAAACCTCGTAGGGATGCTCAAGATTCAGAGCAAGCTGATTGACGAACAATTGAATGTCACGGCCTCCGAGAAAAACCTGGATGGTCTGCTCACGATTCAGGGCAAGCTCGTCAATGAAGAAACAAATGTCGCCTCTTCTGACAAGAATCTGGATGGATTGCTGAAGATTCAAGACAAGCTGACAGACAAGCAATCGACCATCCTGTCATCGTCCGAGAATCTGGATGGACTGCTCACGATTCAGAATACGCTGGTGGCTCAGACTCGCGGTGTCGCCGAAGCGATTCAGACACTGGAAGTGCTCAGCGGCTTCCGGGACGAGTTAGGTGCCCAGATTCAGTCACTCGCCGGTTTGCGTCATGATTTGGTGGAACTGAGTCTGATGGAAACTTCGGTGGCTAAGGTGGCTCGTATGATGAAGCCCTTGGTGGAAATGGGAAATCTTCGCCGGCTGAGTAACGACGAACTCCGTCATGTTGCCCGCAGCATCCTCGAAGGCCGAACGACGACGCGTGTTTCGAACAATGATGTCAGTAGCCGTCCAACGGCAATTAGTGGTCTCGGCGTGGAAGCCTCACCCGAAGAATACGGTGATGTTCCCCAGCCAATCCAAGAATAAACCAGAGTCATCCGTGAAATGACGTCACCGCGACCCGGGCTGCGTTTGGAACGCTCCCGGGTCGTGTCATTGGTGGAGGAATCTTCGGTTTGCAGTTCCAAAAACTTTGGTTTTCCGAAGATGAAGTTTATTGAATTACGATGTACAATCATCATCAGCAGAACACTTCTCTTTTCGTGGTTTGCGCAGCAGAGATCATCGGAGTTGGTGAATGCCTACTACGAACCGAGATGACGACTTCGAATCGATCCCTATCGTACCGGGCGTTACTCGACGAGGCGGACTACAGCCATCGCCCGGCAGAATTTGACGCGCTGATTCGAACGCTGAGCAGTGAACTGCGCCTGATTACACCGACCAATCCGGACGGGGAAGATGAAGAAACGACGAAGCAGGCAGATCCCCAGCAGAAATATTATCAGTTAACGCACGACTATCTGGTCCGGTCATTGCGGGAATGGTTAGGCCGCAAGCAGCGTGAAACCCATCGTGGTCGGTCGGACCTTTGTCTCGAAGAACGAGCCGCAATCTGGTAGCATCGACCCGAATCCCGGCAATTGCCCTCCCTGGGCGAAACTCTGTTGGCTTGGTGGCATGTTCCGAAAAAACACCAAACCCTAATCCAGCAAAAGATGATGCAGACGGCGGCGAGAACCTATGTCATTCGCTGGGGAACAGCTCTCGGCGTGATGCTGCTGGCAGGGACTTTGGCCTTCAAACAATGGGCTTATCAAGTCGAAACCCGTGCAGAAAAAATCACCGTCGCCATCCAACGCATCTTCACGGCCGAAGGACCAGACGTGGGCGTTGCGTTGGATGAGATCTCAGGACCTGAATACGATCCGTCGCACATTGTTCCCCTGTTGAAAACACGATTTGATCATGCCACAGGGCGAGAGAAGACGCGTCTGGCCTACGCACTGGCCAAATTCCGCCAGGGGGACATCCCCTATTTTTGTTCCACCATCATCAATTCACCCCCCCAGGAAGTCGAGAATCTGGTCAGAGCGCTCGCGGATCACAAACTCACAACAGGGGCGCAATTGAAAATACTCTCAGATCAGGCAACCCTCAACAGCGATTGGAACCATAAAGCGCGGTTGGCGATTATCGGCTTATCACTGGGAGATGCGACCACCGCGCTGCAGATGTGCCAGATCGCAAACTGCCTTGATCCCATGCAAAGAACAATATTCACCGACACGCTCACAAATTGGCAACCGAATCTCACGACTTTATTGAAACCGTGGAAAACGACAACCGTCGCGGATCTCCGCTCGACACTCGCCTGTGGTCTCGGAGGAATTTCCCGCGAACAACTCGGAGAAAACGAATTTGCCGATGCCGTGAATGTTCTGAAAGACTGGTTCGAAACTGCAGGCGATGGAGTGACGCATAGTTCCGCCGGGTGGGCATTACGAAAATGGGGCGTCGATGAACCGGCCCAGAAGTCAGACTCGCAACTGACCTCCCGTCAGGAATGGTTTGTCACTCCACAAAAGTTGACCATGATCCAAATCAAACCGGGGATGTTTGTTCAAGTGATTCAAGGCGATCACAATCCATCGCAGTCACCGAACGTGACACTGGAACAGGCCTATTTTCTCAGCGACCGTGAGATCACATGCGAGCAGTTCCAAGAGTTCCTTCTAGATCCCGATTGCCTGGAAAAAGACAAACCGCGGGATTGGAAAAAAAGGAATTTCCCGGTGAGATCGATAGTCGGTGTCCCTGTTCAACAAGTGAATTGGATCGATGCCATTTTATTTTGTAATTGGCTGAGTTACTAAGAGGGGCTCACACCGTGCTATGTTCCAAATACCCGCGATCAGAACCCGCCAGCGGGGAACGATTGGCGCCGCGTTTCGCTGGGGGCTGGATATCGCCTTCCTACGGAATTCGAGTGGGAATATGCCTGTCGTGCGGGAACAAAAACCCAATATTCCTGGGGAAATGACGAAGGCTTGTTGCGGAATTACGCGGTGATCGGTGTTCCCACGTTCGAGGTGACCGGAGGCAAGCGACCAAATGGGTGGGGCCTGTTCGACATGCATTCCAAGCGAGGGGCTTCGATCGGATCACTCCAATCTGGATGTGCCCCTCAACCACATAAAGCGAGGCTTTTGCCAACATACCGCCAAGAAATTTCTTTTTTTCTCTGAATTGTTCAAAATAATCCGAAATGCTGCATCGCTCTCCCTTGCGGCTGAATGATATTCCTCGCGACAACATCAGTGAGACGATCGTTGTGCGGACAAAATTTTACGCAGCGCGCGGTTTCGCAGACTGCCTTAATATCACGCGGGGTAGGGCGTGAGGAGACTTATTGCCACGCAGAAGTTATCTCGTGCTGGCAACCCGATCGGAGGCAAAATATGGCCACCACAATCGAATCAACAAAGACCGTGACAACAATGGGACTGTGCGAGCTCACTCCAAAACCGGCATCTGCACCGCCAGGACTTCTTGATCGCAGAGGATTCCCGTGTGATCTACTGCGAGTATGCCCCGCAGACGATCAACGGTCGAGATCCCGTTGACACGTTGCTTTTTGGAACTTTCCATAGCGACGAGTCCTGTGCGGCTTTCCGTCTCGCGAGGTTTCTGGTTCCAGCTTACGTCAAAACCTGCAATTTCGGTGAGGCAGGCAAATGACTCACCAAAAATCCTCCCGTCGCAACCCCTTACGGGCGGCGATCTCGTTTTCGAGACTTTTCCAAAATCAGATTTAACACCTTCTGTGTGCGGGTCGAGTTCATGTGTTCCAGGGGAATAATCTTCATCCCCTTCGCATTCTCTGTCAGCGACGCTTCATCCATTTCCCCAATCAACGTCGTCACTTGCTCGGCCAGAGCCGCGGGGGCCATGACCACAATCGAATTGGTCACATCGTCGACACTTAATGCGAGCAGTGGACCGGAATTCATCGCATTCATCTGCTGCAGTGTCGCCGCAATTTCAGGGGCCAGCCCACTGGGGATTGGCAATTCCTTGCGCCCACCCCCGGTTGTCAGTTGCGTTTTGTAAACCAGTCGCAACACCTGCTCGATCTGCGCTGCCGAAGTGTTCTTGACCGCGACTCGCTTAGGGCGATTCGAGACTTTGGAATCGGGTATCTCGGATGAATCGAGGGCTTCCAAGAGCGATTCAATCGCGGCCCGGTCGGTTCGGCTGCCATAAACCACGATCGCATTCAATCGCTCATCCGGAACCACGGTTGGCCCCGATTTTTCTGTCCCCAAACTGCTGCTCCCTGTGGTCGATTTCAGGGTTTGACGAACGGTTTCCGCGACCGAAACGGCACCGGCGTACTTGAGGGCAAAGACCGCGAAGCCCCGCACCGAAGTCTGCTTGGGGCCAGAAACGGCTCGCAAAAGCTTATCCAGTTGATCCAGTGCTTCCGTATCGTCCGAGAAAATCGTGATATTTCCGTCTCGCGGCATGACCACCACCGGCGAGGAATTTGTTCCAGAACTGGTCGCCTCCGTCGTTTTCGGCTCGTTAGTCCCCTTCGTTGAGAGAGGTTGCGCGAAATCAGGCTCATCCCCACCAGCGTCATCCGCCTCCGGCAGCGCCTCGTCAGAAAAATCCTCGTCATCACCTGGTTCTTCCTCCTCTTCTGGCAACGGCGATGCTGGCTTGGCGGCGGGAGCCTTTGTCTTTGAGGCATCGTTCGAGGTCTGTGGTGTTGCAGCGGGTGTCGGGACGGGAATTTCTGGCGGGTTCACAGCCGCACGGGGCTTCAGCAAGTTGGATTTGAGCTCGGTCTGGGGGAGAATTTGCAGCTCATTCGATCTCAGTTTTGGCCAAATTTTCTGGATTTCGGTCAGTACCGAGGCGGTGTCGCCACCAAAGGGGATCACGCGAACTTTTTTGCCGGGACCGTCAGCGGTCTTCGGTGCAAGCTCGGTCTCGCCCATTTTTTCCAAAAGATCTCGGACACGCACCAGCTGTTCTTTGGATCCTCGAACATACAGTTTTTGCAGCGTGGCATCGACTTCGACCACGGGTGCGGTCGCACGGGAACTGCCACCGAACATCCTGCGAATCAAGGCCTCGGCCGCATAGGGGTCGACGGTTTCCAGCTGAAAGACTTCGAACCCGGATTCGGCGGTCGAACGGAGTCGTTTCAAGGCCTCGCGAATCAGCTCGTGTTGTTCGGGATGAGCTTCGACATAAAGTTGATTGGTCCCCTGAATCAAGGAAACCGTGGTTCCTAACCCCTCTTTTTGCAGTATGGCCTGTGCGAGCTTCAACGCCGCATCGGCATCGACGTTCTGAATATCGAAAAACTCAACAGTGGTATCCGGGGCATGTTCGGCATCGAGTTGCCGAATCACCTGTGTCACCACTTCGTGATCGAGCGGGGAGGCCCAGGCAATCAACCGGTTCGGGTTTCCCCCGACATTGAACAGGGCTTTGGGGACCGCTTTGCCGAGCAAAGGAATGGCGGCCACGGCACCAGTCGCTTTCAGGGTGTAGGCCCGCAGCTCAAACTTCTTCTTCACGGCAGAATCCGATTCGAGTTGTTCCACGATCTTTTCGACGACCACCTGGTCTTCCGGGCGAGCCCAGACCACGAGTTGCGAGGCATCTTGACCAATGGAAAGCTTGGCCTCCGGAACCGCCAGAGTCAAAATCGGAATGGCGGTGGTGGTCCCGGTTTTCGCGAGACTGTAGGTGACGAGCTGGGCCGTTTGACCGACCGACTGTGAAGACAATTGCGTGATTGCGGATTGAATCTGTTCGTGTTCGAGCGTAGTTCCCAACGCGGCGATTCCGCCGGTTTTCGGATCGACTGCGATTCGAGCTTGCGGCAGGGTGACTCGCAAGACTTCCAGCATGCTGGCGGCATTCACCTTCCCGGGGGGATAAATCTTCAAATGAGCCATTCCACTCCGGTCGGCCGAGCCTCGCATCGACGCCAAGGTCCGGGCAATCGTCTCTTGATCCCCCTTCTTGGCCCAAGCGACGATGGTGCGTGCTTTGATATCTTTCATGACCCGAACTTTGGGCAGAATCGACTGCAAGAGTCCGATCGCCACATCCAGATCGATTTCCGGAACCGGATAGACCATGACTTTGTCCTGTCGTTCAACCGCGTCATCGCTGTCGAGTTCCCGTAAGGCTTCTTTGATCGCCGCATGTTCGGTGGGGCGAGTCCAGATCAGCAATCGATTGGTCGTCACATCGACGTTGATCTTCGTACCAGGAAACAAGGTTTGTAGCACCGTCGATGCCGTCGTGGCGTCGGCCCCCTTCAAGGGGTAAGAAATCAACTGATATTTTTCGGTGACCGGGACTTCCCGGATCAATTCATCGAAAATTCCTTTCAGCAGTTCATGCTGTGAGGGCTTGGCCCAGATTGCCAGTTCATTCGGATCCCCCTCAGTGATCACACGAATGTCCGGAAGGTCGGTCTTCAACGACGGCAGCACCGTTTGAAACCGAACGCGTTGTGCAGGAGTGACCGGATAAACCGTCAGCTTGCGTTTCTCGATCGCGGGTAACCCCTTCAACAGATCCTCCAGCCGACTTTTGATCAGTGCATGATCCGCCACCGTCGCCACGACCTGCAACCATTGACCATCAATATCCGCAGTCACCGTCGCTTTCGGGACGAGTTTGGCGAATGCCGCGACCGAGGTTGCCGGTAACGGCTGCTCTAACGGGTAGAACCGGAGGACCGGTGCATCCACACCGAGTTCGCCCGGTTGCAGTTTTTCAATGGTTGCAGTAATCACTTTCTGGTCTTCGGCCGTCGCAATCGCGACCAGGTTTTTATTGGTGACATCGAGCGAAACCTTGGCGTCAGGTACCAGTGTTTTCAGGATCGTCGTTGTCGTTGTGGAATCCGCGTTACGCAAGGAATGCGAGACCAGCAGGGGGCGACTCGCCTCGGGAACATCAGAGACCAGTGAATCCACGAGCGCCTTCACGAGATCGTGCTGAGACGGCTTCGCCCAGATCGCCAATTCATTCAGCTCAGTCCCAGGGATGACGCGTACATCCGGAAAATCGAGGGTGAATGAAGGAAGAATTGTTTGAAACCGGGTTTTCTGTGCTGAGCTGACGGGATAAACAATCAATTTCCGTTTTTCGGCGACGGGCAATCCTTGCAGCAGTTCTTCCAGCTGGGTTTTGATGAGTGTGTGATCCGCAATCGTTGCCACGACCTGCAGCCACTTGCCGTCGACGTCGGCGGTTACCGTCGCCTTGGGGACCAGTTTTGCAAAGGCGGCGATCGAGGTGGCCGGGATTGGCTGGTTCAAAGGATAAAACCGGAGCACAGGAGCATCCAGACCCAGTTCGCCCGGTTGCAATTTCTCGATCGTCTCGGTGATCACCTTGTGGTCTGCCGCCGAGGCGATCGCCACCAGATTTTTATTGGTGGTATCGAGCGAAATTTTGGCGGTGGGGACGAGTGTTTTCAGGACCGTCGATGCGGTTGTGGAATCGGCGGCGCGCAGCGGATGCGAGATCAATTCCGTTTTGTCGTCGTCGGGAACGTCGTTAACGAACGTTTCAATCAGGCTTTTCAGCAATTCATGTTGTGTCGGTTTCGCCCAGATCGAAAGTTCATGGGGTTCGCCTTCAGGGACGACGCGAATATCCGGAAAATCGGTCGCCAGCGCAGGAAGCACCGTCTGAAATCGAGCTCGCTGGCCGGGGGTCACGCGATAAATCACCAGCCGCCGTTTTTCCGGGGCAGGTAATCCTTTCAGAATCTCGTCCAAGCTCGCTTTTATCAGTCCCTGCTCTGCGGGGGTCGCCAGAACCTGCAGCCGTTTGGCCTCGGCATCCACTACGATTTTGGCCTTCGGGGCGAGCGTCATCAGCAAGGCGATCGATGTCGGGGCAACCGGTTGTTCCAGCGGATAGAATTCGAGTGTCGTGCTATCGGGTCCCAAGTCCGGTGCCTGCAACTGTTCGAGAATGGCTTGAATCGCTTGATGGTCTTCGGCCGATGCGAGTGCCACAATCCGACGGGTTTGCGTATCGAGTGACAATTTCGCTTGTGGCAATAAACCCTGCAGTAACGTGAGTGTTGTGGCAGGGTCCGCTTTCGTGATCCGATAGATCTCTAACTGTCGCTGCCGTTCGATCGCTCCCCCCGATACCACCAGTTTTTCCATCGAGGCTTTGATATTAGCCTGATCGATGGGAGTGCCGAATGCCACAATTTGTCGCTGACGCGTGTCGAATGTCAGACGCGCGGTCGGGGCAACCAGGGTGAGATTCGCGAGCAGTTGGGTGGGATCAAGATCTCGTACGGGATAAACCTCCAGGAGCGGCTTTTTTTCCGGTGGGTTGTGGGCCTGCATCTGCTCGATGACCCCCTTGATGGCCAACTGCTCGGTCGGCGTCGCAAAGGCGTTAACCTGTTCCGCTTTCAGGTCTGCCACAATCTTGGCGGCAGGGAACATTTTGACGAGCACTTCTTCGGCAACCTTGGCGTCCGCCGCTTTTACCGAATAAACCGCAACTTCCGGGACTGCAACGGGAACGGGGACTTTGGCGGTGGCCGGTTCAGGAATCGAGGAAATCACCGCACTCACCGCGCGCATGATCCCGGCAGTATCGGTGACCAGCAACTGCTTGGTTTGCGCCAGCAGCACGCTTTTTCCGAACGGCCCCAGCAGGGGAGTAATTTCGGCCTTGACCCCTTGCGGCTCGCGGCCAGCCAAGGGAAACATGACACTCACCAGTTCAAATTTTCCTCGCTTGTCCAGTTCTTCGAGCGGGATCCGCGGAATCAATCCATCGGGAATCCCTTCCTGGACATCGATGACCAATAGCATCCTGCCACGGCGAATCAGCGTATACCCCTTGGTTGAAAGTACGCCATTCAACAAATCTTGAGCTTCAACCGGCGTATATTCTTTCGTGTCAGAATAGTTGAAGGTTCCTGGCGGCGGTGCGTCGAGGACCAGCGAGAGATCGGATTGTTTTGCCAGCCATTCCAGCACATCCGACCAACGCTGAAAACGAAAATTAAATCGGAGCCGGGGTTCTGCGGTCACTTTGGCGAACAGGACTCGCTGCTCATCGGTCAGCACCGCTGCGAGGAGACTTTCGCTATCAACGAGGATTTTGGGGCGATCTGCCACTGCCGCTTTGCCTAGGGCTTCGGCCCGTTGAGTGATCAGCGTCGCAATCTTGGTCCGTTGTTCGTCCGTCAATTGCAGCGATTCGGCCAGCTTGGGTTCGGCCAGACGCCCAAAGCTGCCACGATTGGGGAGCTCGGTGACCTCCTGCGCAGAGACAACACGAGACAGGCCACCGTGACCAACGAGGAATACGCAGCTGAGAACCAAGGCAAACAGCCGGAAACTGAAGATTGAGGCTGGTGAGCAGACCAAAATAGAAACTCCCATTTCTCGGCGCGATCCAGGGGGGATGACAACGGAAAACATTGTTGCGATCACTCTGTAGCCCCTTTTTGCGAATGATATCAGGAACCCGGCTCGTCGTTCTCTCAAAATCGGCATAAATGACCGATCTCCGATCACTTCCACGGAATCGAATTGCAGAATTCTCTGACAAATCAAAACGGCATTCGCATCAACCAGCCTAAATCCCGCAGTTCTTGCATCGACCGATTCAGGCAAATCATCGTCAGCACGAACCCCTTGGCGACACTTTTTACGATTCCCCCGAATTCTCTTACCGGTTTAATCCGAGTTTACGTTAAACTCTAACGTGCGAGAATCAGGGAAAGCCAGTTTCTCGTTTTGGAGAGGGGAGGTTGGGTTAAGCCTGCGTGTTATGCCGGTCGAACTTCCATTAACCGCACAGGGCAACTACTGGACAGGACAAGTACCGTTTCCATTCGAAATTTCCGGAATGGGAATGACCGGAATGGGAACGAACCGTCTTCACGCGCGGATTTGCCAAGTCGCTGGAATGAGGATCACAGAATGCAACGATTGATGAGTCCGCTGATGTTGGCTGGTTTCTTGACACTGATCGGGACGAGTCCGACCGAGGCTCAGATGTTTGGATCACGCTCGTTTGGCCAACCACTTCAGCCACAGACGAATTCTGGTGGGGGAAGTTTTGGTGGGGCAACCCCCGCCCCCGGCATCGGTTCAGGTGCGGGTAATGTGCCACCCAGTGTCACGGGGATCTCGAGCGGTGACGCCCGATTCATGCGGAAGAACCGAAATGCAGGTGATTTTGTCGGCAAAGATACGAAAGACGCGAGGAAAATGGTTGGTGCCGTACAAGTGGGACAGGGACTTAATGGGCAGCCTGCGGCACTGGAAGTCTTCGAACGCCGGGTTCCAGAAAACCTGCTGAATCCACCCCGAACACCAGCACTTCGAACGCGAATGTATGAACCCAAGCTGACGATCGGGTTCCGTCTGAATCCGCGGCCCGTCTCTCTGGTGAGCGCCAACCTGCAAAATCAGCTCAACAGCCTCTCTGATTTGGATCCGTCAATTCAGGTCTCGATGACCGTTACGGGAGAGACGGTTCATCTGCAGGGAGTTGTGGGTTCTGAGGAGGAGCGAGCCTTGATCGAGCAGTTGATGCTTTTTGAACCTGGGATTTCCGCCGTCCAAAATGATCTGAGAGTTCCCGCTGTCGCGCCATTAGTGCCTTTTGCGAAGTAGTGGACTCCGAATTGGTACGCTCCCCCTTCGCAGCAGCAGCAGCTCCACTGGTACCGGGTAACTCGGCCTGATCTCGCTGGGCCGGTTCAACCCCCGGTTCGGTATAGTTCGCTGGAACGACAGACGAATCGATGCGGGATTCGCGGATCTTTAGCGCCGGTACTTCGTCGATGGCGTTGAGGCGTCGACTGAAGCTCAGTGGTAAATTGATCGTATCCGCATCTTCCATCAGGGGACGTGACTGCGAATCATGCCCACGATCCAATGAGGCGGGTCGCTGAAATTTCGCCTGCTCAACCTCGGATGCGCGCTCCGCAGACTCCAATTCCTCGCTTTTCTCCTCATAAGAGGTGGGAGAAATTCCGGGAAGGAGCTGCAGCGAGTTTTCGGACATCACCATCCCCCCATCGACCGGTTCAAACCGAGCCAACAGATTGATGCGGCGTGGCCGACCACCCACTTCGTCCCAGGGGATCCAGATGCTGTAGGAATGTCCCAGCTTGGAAAGGCTGTAGTGTTTTTCAAACTGCTCGGGGGTGAAAACAAACTTTCGTTCGGGAACCGAATTGACGCGATCCGTTTCATCAAACGCGTAGATGATCAGTGTCCCTTCCACACGTACCGGTTTTTCATTTTCCTTGCCATGAAACATGATCCTTCCACCAAAACCGCGCACCCCCTTCTGCCCCGACTGATTCAGAATCGTGTGCGTCCAGAGGGTTGTAATCTTGGTCGGGAGTGTGATCTCATCAGAATCCATCCACGGAATTCGTTTGCTGAGATCAAAAGTCGCGCAGCCACAAATGAGTGACAAGCAAAGGAGGTAGCTGATTTGGACCAGATGTCTGCGGAAAAATCCCCTCAGACCGTCATGAAAACGGGTGTGGCCAACAGTCGCCTGATCACTCGTGCTTTGAGTCATCGACCTGATTTGGTGGTTGATCTTCATGGTATCGGTGAGTCGTTTCATGCAAAGACTTCCCCTGGGTTCGTTCCCGAACTATTTGCGCTTTTTCTGAGAAACTACAGGGAAAAAGCCAGGCTTTTTGGGTTTCGAAGTTTTCAGATTCACCGTCGGTTGATCCACCTGAATTGTGGTGGTGATACCGGGTTCCGGTGGAAGTTCAACGGGTTGCAGCGTGCCACGAGGATTGGCATCGGGATAAATGACTGGGACTTGTGCGTCAATAAATGGGCCCGCTTCGTCAGCAATAATCCCGGGACCATAAACGTCCAGCACGTCACCGGCACACCAGTGCATTTTCGCCACTTCTTCACGTTTGATTCGAGCCGATTCTTCCGGGCTGCGAATGACATAGGGGGTGAGAATAATCAACAATTCCGAGCGTCGGGAAATGGAACTGTCGTAGCGAAATAAGTTTCCCAGCACGGGAATATCCGAAAGCAGGGGGACCCGACGCACCGTGTCATTCGAGCTTTTGGTAATCAGCCCGCCGATGATAATCGTTTCGCCACTTTGCGCACTGACCGTTGTCGAGGCTGTCGTGATATTAAAAATCGGCGACCTGATGACGGCACCATTTGCGGAGACCGAGACTGGAATCCCCTGATTGACCACATCGACCTCAGATTTTTCCGCATCGACTTCCATCACGACGAGACCTTCCGGGCTGATTCGCGGTGTAACGCCCAAAATCAAACCCACGTTTTCCAGAGTCACACCATTCACCGATCCCACTTGCGTCACCGAAGCACTGACGATTCGTGGAACTCGTTGACCGATCTGGATGAACGCGGGCTGATTATCGAGCGTCCGAATTTGTGGGCGACTGAGAACCTCAAGACGATTGGACTGCTGCAGCGCACGAATCAGCATACTGACGTTTTCACTGCTGGCCGAAAGGACCAGTCCCCCATATCCCAGCTGATTATTGATGCTGCCGACCCCAAAATTCGAGACCGCTTGCCCCGCCACATTACTGGCAGTCGCCAGCGAATCCGCGCTTCCACTGTTTCCCAGCGGAGCCCCATTAAAGGCAAAGCCCGGCGTGTTGGTGGCGCCGACAATCTTTTGCGAAGTCGCGGTCAGGATTCCGGAAGGTGATGACGATTGGACGGTACTTGTTGTCGTGACGAGATTTCCCATCAAGCTGCGATCAAACAGTAACGAATCCTGCAGGCCCAGCTCGACACCAAACTCATTTGTATTGTTCAACGAAACTTCGGCGATCAGAACCTGGATCATCACTTGTGGCGGCTGTGCGTCCAGTTTTTCGACCAGGGCTTCAATTTCATCGAAGAAACGGGGGGTCGCACTGATGATCAGCGAATTCCCGACCGGTTCTGGAACGACGACGACTTCGCTTTCAATCTGCTGGAACGGACTGATCGCTCCGGGGGCCGCCTGCTGCACCGATCGTTCGCTTCTGAGGAAGTCATTAACACTTCTTGCCACCGCATCCGCCGGGGCATTCTTCAATCGATAGACCGTGTTTTTTCGCTGTTCCACATCCTTCTGATCCAGTCGCAACAACAGGGCTTCGATAATTCGCAAGTCCCCGGGCGATCCCGTCGCGATGATGCTGTTGGTTCTGAGGTCGACCGAAAAGCGTGTCGCCACCAGCGACGATTCATCACGAGAACTCGCCAATTGCGGTGAACCGGCAGGGCCACTCGAAGGGGGAAGCAACGAGCGAAGCATTTGTACCAGGCTGATCGCATCACCGTTGATCACCCGGAAAACCTTGATCTGAGCCCCTTCCGGTGTCGCTTCATCCAGTCGCTGGATCAAGGATGCGATCAGTTCCATGCTTTCGGCGGCGGCGGAGACCAGCAGCGAATTGGTGCGGGGGTCGGCGGTCACCTTCACATCACTCAGAATCGCCGATCTCTGAACTTGCCGTCCCTCTTTGTCGATCGACAGGAATTCCAGTAGCGACGATTTCTGCGGAACATTCCCTGTCCCCTCTTTTCCTCGTGTTGCATCAATCGCCGATTGCAGCACCGTGACCAAGTCGGCAGCCAAGGTGTTTTTCAATTTGAAAATGCGAGCCTGTTGGACCACTGCGCCACCCGGTACATCAAGTTCTTCGATCAGTTCTGCTGCTTCTTTCATGTCACGTGGGGGGGCCTGAACGATGAGTGAATTGGTTCGCAGGTCGGCGGTGACCTGAACGCGAGGGGCCAATCCCGTCCCTGCGGCAGCTCCTGTCCCCGTCCCTGCTGTTGTTCGAGCGGTGAAAAACTCTTGCACCGTGGTTCGGGTCGGCTGCGCGTCGGCATGTTTGAGTCGAAAGACCTGGAATTCCGCATCCTCCGGAATCGGTTGATCCAGCTTTTCAATCAATTGCCGGATCGATTTGACGGATTCACCCCAGCCAATAATCAGCAGCGAATTCGGTTTGACCAGCGGAGTCACCGTGACCCGTCCCTGCAGCGATCCCGTAAGATCTGTAGTCACTTTCTCGATCAAGGCTACGAGTGATTCACCGCGGACATGCTTTAAGGGATAGATCTCGATCAGCGGCTCGGTCTCCAGACTCAGCCGTTCCAGCTCTTTCAAGATCCGTGTCATTTCCTGGACATCGGGCTTATTCCCTCGCAGAATAATGGCATCCAGGTCCGGAAGAACTTCGATCTCGAGCTCTGAACCGAGACGCCTGAGCTGCTGTTGAAGCTCGTCTCCTTCGGGGTTCTCGCGGGGCGAGGCCTCGGTCCCACCGTCAGCCGTTCCAGCAGAAGAATCCTGATTCCCAACCAGCCGAATGGTACTGAGCGATGCCCGGTCGCCAACATGGGCTGCGTTTTTGACTGCGGTCGACTTGCCTGAAGTCCGCTGTGGTTTTGCCGAGTCACGTGTCGACGTGGTCGACCGTTCTCGCTGCAGAAACGCATTTTTGACCGCTTCGACCTTGTCCATGTCCAAGCCATGCAGCGGCAGAACCGCTGTCCGATCGACACTCGATGTCTTGGGTTCGTCGAGACAGCGGATCATACGGGTCAATTGAGGCACGAACATCGGATCACCCGCAATCGTCACCCCATTACGTCGCCGATCGAGCGTGATCTCTGCGGATGACTCGTCGCTGACGGTGACAAGATAATGCGTTTTTGTCGATCCGATCGCCTCGAACCGATCACTCAGCAGCGGATGCAATGCGGCAATCATCGAGTCGGCTTTGATATGCAACAATCCCAGAAACTGTCCACCATCCAAAGTTTCAGCGGGATCATCCGTCACAGCAGGCAGAATCTCGGCAGGGAGAACTTGCGGGCGTGTTTTTGATTTCTCGTGTTGGTGAGCAGCCCGCGTGACGGTCTTTTCTGTCGAACTGGAAGAGACCTTGGCTGATTGCTGCCGGACGATCGGAGGTGCGGCCTCGGTCTCGGAATCATCCTCCTGAGAAAAAGGATCCCCTTGGGGATTTGTCGATTTGATCGTCGCAGAAATTTCGCGATGAATTTCCGGAGCAGCCAGCACAATTAATCGTTCACCGGCAGAATCTGCCGCGATGCGGACGTTTTTATGCTCCGTATACCGCTCACGCAGACTCGAAACCAGGTATTTAATTTTTGCTTGCGGACAGGAATACGACTTGAGCACTGGCTCAATCACTGCGGGTGTTGCCAAAGGAGCTGGACGGTCGATCGTTGCGAGTACCGAGCTGGCGATCTGATGTGCCTTAGCTGGCCCACTGAGCAGCAGCCGATTTTTCTTCGCGTCGACCACGAGAAGGACCGGTTCGCTGAGGCTCTCGAGCATTTCGGCCAGCACCGATTCGGCTTCGCTGGCGGTCTGATGCTTCAATTCATAAGAGCGATAGATTTCCGGCTCGTCCGCAACGGCGGCATGGCGAGAAAACAACATTCCTGCGGTAAGGAATAGGAAAGCGATTTGCCATCGGAACGCCCTTGGCGAACTGAGGCAATCGAGCTTTCGACGTGCGCAAACTGGGTGCGTGCGAAGGGTATCCAAGGGAAACACCTGGCGATGGGAGAACGGATTGTTGCGGGATTGTTGAGAGAATCGGATGCTAGGCAAGAGGTCCAGTTTGATCAAGACCAACTGATTCGAGTTTACCAACCGATCAATCTCGTTAAGCTGCGTCCCCGGCACACGGCGTCCCTGGTGCAAAGACCTCCAAAAATCGACTTCCCCGCAGACCCTGCGGCCGTGGCGTATCAAGGGTGTGGGGGCGACTCAGCCCGCCTCTCTGTCACCTCTTACACGGCAACTCCTCTTTCCAGAGAATCGGAAATCTGTTAGAGACTGTTATTGAGTGACATTTGCAGCGATCAGGGTCCGTGAAGTCCTCTCGATGAAAGTTCATCCTGACGACTTCGCGATCGCCGGATCTGTTGTAAAGGATCCACCGCAATGAAGCGGTGGATCGGTGTGGTGGGGAGCTTCGGGGGGAAGGGATTCCCATGTGGAATGGATTCGGAAAACTCACTGTCATGGTGGGCGTCATTGGAATAGGGCTATTTGCGGTCTTTCAAGCACAGAAGGGGATGAGCCGTGTGGCAAGTCTGGAACCTTCTGCTGCCGAAGAGCCTGCTGCCGAAGAGCGTGACGAATCGGCAGCCGTCGATTCCTTGCGATCAACAGACAACCGTGAACGGGCTGTGGCTCTTGGTCGAGCCGAACCGGATCGCCCTGCCGCGAGGCCGCGACGCAATACGCAAAATGAACGGATTGATCTGGTCGGGAATTATCACCCCGAAACGAATTCCCCATCCGTAAAAACGGCACTGGGATCGACTCGAACTCATTCCGGCCAAGTGGAACTCGCCCGGCGGGAATCCCGACCGCAGCCCGTTCGTTTACAAGACGAAAATGAAAATTCGTTCGAGCAGGATGCCGTGCTGATCGAACGACCTCGATCATTACCTGACGAGGGAGCTGGGGACACCGAATCCGAGACCGCCGCGGCCACCACCGACACGACCGCAGCGTCGCCTGATGCGCCAGAGGACTCGTCAATCAAGTCGCCTGAAGATCCTTCCGCCAGGGAACTCAGTCCGATTGGCAAACCCGCCGAAGATCCTTTTGACGAGGACTTCTCTTCGGGCTCTGATTCGCTGAAATCCACTTTCGACAAATCGCCAGCGTTACCCGCAACATTGGATGCCGAGGAAGATGCTCCCATCCCCCGATCCCGGCGGGCCATGCAGAACTCGGAGCAGAAACTTCAGGTCCCTGTCGAGATCGAGTCGGACCCGTTTGATTTTGAGCCGAAAGAAAAGCCCGGTGATGTTTCGCCGCCGGCCAACGAAGAGGGGACCGCTTTTGAGGAGGCTTCTCCTGAATTAACCGTTCCCGAAGCCTTGAGCGAGCCTGAATCAACGCAACTTCCCCCGGAGCGAATTTCTACGCCCGATTTACGCTCAACACCCGCAACCAAACGAAATCACTTTGCCGATGACGAGCCGCAATCCGCTCGTCAAGAATCGACTCCGTCCCCTGCGTTACCCGCACGGGACCCATTAAGGCGACCGACCACCGGTCAACCGAAATCCTTCGATGACGATCGGGACCTGCTTGGTGAATCAGCGCCGTACAAACGGAATCCGGATCGGAATCCTCCCGCAGAGATGACGGGCGACGGGGTTGCTGGCGATGACTCGCAACGGGGATTGCAACAGCCGCGACTGACTATTGAGAAAGTGGCACAACAGCAGGCGGTGATCGAACAACCGCTGGTCTATACGATTATTGTGCGCAATACGGGAACCGTGGCAGCGCATCATGTCGTGATCGAAGATCGCATTCCCAAAGGGACCGAACTTTTGGGGACATCCCCACGGGCTGAACTGGTCGGCAAAGACCTGATCTGGAAAGAACCCGTGCTCCGTCCGAATGAAGAGAAGCGAATCTCGATTAAAGTGATTCCGAAACAGGAAGGACCAATCGGCAGTGTTGCTCGCGTCCATTTTGCGACGGAAGTCACCGCCGAGATTCAGGTCTCAGCACCGCAACTGGAATTCACCGTCAATGCCCCCAAAGAGGTGCGGATGGGACAAAACTTTGACCTCGTGTTTCAGCTGAAAAATGTGGGAAAGGTCGAAGCCTCGAATATTATGGTGCGTGATCTGGTTCCCGATCACTTGAAGCACGAGACGGGAAACGATATCGAATGTCCGATTGGCAAGTTGGCCCCGAATGAGGTCCGGGAAATTGTCCTCCCTGTCACCGCGGTGAAAACCGGGGGCGGGGTGAATCGTGCGATTCTGACTGCCGACAGCGGAATCAAGAAACAACTCGACAGTTCCGTTGATGTGGTGGGTGATCAACTGGTGCTGACTCGTACCGGGCAAAATCGAATTTATGTAGAACGTCCTGTGGTCTTTACCAACACCATTAGAAATGAAGGAAACTTGAAAGTTTCCAAGGTTCGCATTTCGGAAGTTGTTCCCGCAGGAATGGAATTCGAGACCGCCTCGGATGGGGGAAAATTCGATCCGAATCTCAATTCGGTCATCTGGACCCTCGGAGTGCTCGAACCAGGTGATGATCGCGCGCTGACGGTAAAGTATGTCCCGAAGGAAACAGGGACGCTGGCGGGTAAAATTACGGCTACCGGAGCCAGTGGAAGTTCTGCTGCTATCAATTCCACCGTTGAAGTGATCGGACGCCCCGCCCTGCAGATGGAGACACTCAGTGACACCGGTCTGGTCACCATTGGCGACAAAATCACCTCCAAGTTTCAATTGAAAAACATGGGAACCTCGGCCGCTCGGAATGTACAGCTCACCATTCAACTTCCTCCCGAGTTAAGATTAGTCACGGTACATGGCAACCGGTTCCGCCAACAGAAAAATACACTGATTTTCGATCCGATCGATGAATTATCGCCGCGAGCGAATGCCGTCTTCGAACTGGTCCTGGAGCCGATGGAAGAGGCGGATGCTCGCATCGTGATTGAGATCTCTGCGGACCATTTGGCGAAACCGCATCGACGTGAAGAATCGATTCAAATTGGTCGCGATGAGTTAAAATAACCGTTCGCGATCCGGATCAACGGTGAAAACGCTGATAAGAATCAACTGACAACCTGTGGAAGTGACCGAATCTCTGCGGGGTGAGAGGAGTAATCATGCAATGTCCAAGATGCCAAACCGATGACGTGTACGCAAGTTCTTATGGAGAACGGAACCTGATGTCACTCTTCACTCGATTCGTCCGATGTCATCGCTGCTGTACGCTCTATCGCGTCGCTCGCTGGTCATCGGTGGCCCAAAAGGAACCCCAGGTCAAAATCGACCAGCAGCAAGATTTAAAGAAACGCAAAGCCGCCTGATCAGGGGGCAAACGTTGCTGACTGCCTTACGGAGAAATCAATCGCTCTCGATAATCGCGGGAACGAGAAAAAAAATGCCGTCAGTTCGTGGGGCATTCGCCAAGGCGGAGGTTCGGTCGAGTGAGCGGGCCAAAACGTCCGATCGCAGTACGTTTTGCAATTCCACAGCGTGCACCATCGGCAACACATTCGTGGTGTCGACCTCATTTAAGATCTGCACGTAGCCAATCATCGCCTGCAGTTCTGCAGCGAAGCGGTCGAGCTCATCGTCCCCGACTTTCAGGCGTGCCAACCCAGCAACTTTCCGGACGTCATCGCGCGAAAAATCCATGGGTAAGCCTTACCTGAAAAGTCGAAACGACCAGAGTTTGATCATCAGCCTTCGATGGTGAACGGCTTTTTCACAACCCGTTTGACCACGAGACCGGAGCGAATGCATTGCACGCAAACACGAACTCGCTTCGAGGTTTCACCGGTTTGCATCCGCAGCGACTGCAGGTTAGGCCGAAACCAGCGCTTGGTGATCCCGGTGGTTTTCCGACCGTTACCACCCAGGTACTTGGCCTTACCCCGTTCGACCTTTTGGTTGCCGCGAACCGGTTTCTTATGACAAATTGCGCATTCCGAACCCATGACAACCTCAAATCGCGTGCGAATTTCTCTGAACAGCAATCCCAGAGCCAGTGGTTCACCGCTGCTGGGGGAACGAAAAGTATAACCATCATCTCGAATGATGCAAGTAGAACAGGGTATGACTCGACAATCCCATGCGGTGGAAACCAGTTTTTCCTCTGTGTATGGGCTGATTCCACCGGTGAATTGGCGATCAAAACCGCGATTTCCCCCTGTTGACCTCCCTATTGTTTTGTTTTCGCTGTGGTTTCCTGCGGTAATTTCCAGATTCCCTGAGGATGAGATGGCCATTCGCCCCATTACGGGGCGGACTCAATGCTGCCAGCTCGATGCGCGAGACAGAATTGAGGTCGAGCAGAGGTGATTTCGTGGTAGAATGCGAGTTGAGGGTAGTTGTCAGTCAGTGGAATACAATCTCTTCGATCTCTTGATGCGTAGAAAGCAGGTTCCAGGTTTTCTTCTCGATCTCAGGTTCTGGAATCATCCCCAAGCACCCAACGTCCAGCCTTACTCTCTTCAAACTCCCTCATCTTCGGAGATTCGCAGTGATTTGAGTCAGGCAGAAGTGTGTCGATGCGAGCACCCAGTGCAGGCCCCGACCTTTGTACAGGCCCCGACCTTTTTCGGCAGTCAAAATTTGTAGAGCAAAGCAGAAAACCCATGGTTCCATCTCAACCGATCGATGCCGCTCCCGGTGGTTCACTTCCTATTGACTGTGCGACCGATCCAACGGGCTCGTTGATCCAGATGTTTGTGAATCAGGTTGAGGTAGGTCGGATTGCGAAAGGGCAATCGCCGGCGCTACGACCTGTTTTCCTGAAGCCGCATGGTGTTGCAGCCGGGACCTTTCGCATCAACGCCGATCTTCCGCCAGAGTTGAAGGTCGGCGTGTTTGCGGGGAGCGAATACCCTTGCTGGGTGAGATTCTCTTCCGACACCTCCCCGACCGCCACGGATTATCAAAGCACTTGTGGAATTGGTATCAAGCTCTTCGATGTGCCCGGGAAAAAAATCCTAGGCCTTCCGGATGATGTCACCTTTGATTTTATTCTGCAGAATTTCCCGGTTTTCTTTGTGGATACCGCTCGTGATATGTGCGAGTTTACCCGTGCGGGGGTAGTGGGGGGCGATTATCAACCCTATCTGGACAAACATCCGGAAACGGCTCGGCTGCTTGATGAAATGACCAAACCGGTCGGGTCAGTGCTGGGGATTGACTACTGGAGTGGCGTTCCGTTTGCCTTTGGCCCAGGAAAATTTGTCAAATACAAACTCGAACCGACCAAGCCGATCGCACCCCCGACCAGCCCCCCCGATAATCCATCCTATCTGGGGATGGAAATGACCCAAAGCCTGCAGTCTGGCGAAACGCGTTTCCGTTTCTACGTCCAATTCCAGACGAACCCCCTGACGATGCCACTGGATCAGGCCACCGTCGATTGGAGCGAAGCCGAGAGTCCCCCGGTCTGGATCGCCGAACTGATTCTGCCTCAGCAAGATGTTACCGTTCGCGGTCAAGCAAACTACGGAGAAAATCTGTCGTACAACGTTTGGCGAGTCACAGAACCACATACTCCTCAAGGCTCGTTGGCGGAGGCAAGACGCGATGTTTATGCGGCATCTGCGAAATTGCGACGTGATGTCAACGGGATCCCCGCAGGCGAGCCCGAATACCCCAAACCGGTCATTCAGCCCGCTCCCCCCATCGATTCGGTGATTGTGCGAGCCGCCATTCATCCTGCGATTGGTATTGCCCGCGTGGGAGATAGTGTCGACGGTTACTACATCGGACCAGAAGTCACCAACCCGACCTCTCTTCCGCCAGGAAGTTATCGCGATGCGGTGGGGGCTCTCAAACGCCAGGCGGCTCGTTTTCGGATCTACGGATATAATGCTGCGGGCGAGGTTGTTGCCGCATTGAATTCGAACAGCGCTCACATCCAATGGACCGTACATCTCGCCAACCGCAAATCCCAGTGGTACCAGTTTCAAGCGGCGATGGATGTCCCCGAAGCGGTTGACCTGACGGTTCCGTTGCGCAACAAGGATGTGGCACCGGCAGATCGGGATTCACTCGCCATCGATCCGGGACCACGATCGATTTCTGGATCGAATTCTGCCGGTGGAAATCAATACTTCTTCAATACGGGAACGTTTAAGGGAGTTGTCGTTCCGCTGGGAGAAATTCGGACCGATGACCATGGCAATCTGCTGGTTTTAGGGGGCAAGGGGGTCTCGGCTTCCCCCAATGGAGCGCCCGTGTACATCGAATCGGATCCCGATAGTTTCAACAATGCGAACGACTGGTACGACGACATTTCTGACGGGCCTGTCATGGCGACCGTTACGATTAATGATCGGCAAATTCCCGTGGAATCGGCCTGGGTTTCGGTTGCTCCCCCCAACTACGCTCCCGATATCATCGGATGGCGAACCCTGTACGAGTGCCTCGTGGATGTTTACACACAAAATGGATGGCTCCCGCTTCCCAGCACCGTTTCTTTTACCCACGACATCTTACCGCTGCTGTCTCGCTTGAATAACCTGCAGTGGGTCAACAAGGGGTTTGCGGCGCTTTACGGCGGGGGGTGTCCGCTCGATTTCTCGAATCCCGAGCTGATCGCCAAGCTCGCTCAAACCCCCGTTGGCTTGGCGGACCCTTACAAAGAGCTTCGTCGGGTGCTGAAAAACAGCTTCCGGCCTTACAATACACCGAGCAACGCCACCGGGCTTTGGCCCTGGATTTACGGAGATACTTACGGCTCATTCCAACCCAATTCGCCCGGAAAGAATCTGGATCTTCCCGCCGTACAACAGACATTGCTGCAAAGGTGGGTGGATGGCGACTTCATCAATGACTGGTCTGCGGATTACCAACCACCGCAAATGTTGAGTCAAGTTCCGACGGCCCAACAACCCGCGATGCTTGACAAAGCTGCGCTCCATTTCTGCCTGGCGGATGCATTTCACCCCGGCTGTGAACTGACCTGGCCCATGCGACATGCGTCGATGTATACCAA
This sequence comes from Schlesneria paludicola DSM 18645, assembly GCA_945869955.1. Classification (GTDB taxonomy): domain Bacteria; phylum Planctomycetota; class Planctomycetia; order Planctomycetales; family Planctomycetaceae; genus Schlesneria; species Schlesneria paludicola_B. Next base: position 6,143 of record CAMBQP010000025.1, on the reverse strand, counting down.
ACCCTTTCGAATTCGGCAGCGAGCGAGCTCGCAAAAAGAGCGAGTCTATGGCCCGAATTTGACGCAACCGATCGTCTTGGAACCAGGAGGCCCGCTATACGATCAAGGGCCTGGCGATCTGACGCGATGGATGGCCATCCCCTGGCAAGGGGATACAGGCTTTTGTCGTTCGGGCTACGAGTCTGCTTACGATCCCTACTTGCCCACATTCTGGCCGGCGCGAGTCCCCAATCAAGTGTTGACGGAAGATTCCTACCAGATTGTGATGGATACCAGTCGGCCCCGCGACGAACGAATTGCGGCATACAACACGCGACTCTTCTGGACCAGAAGCCTGCCTGGGGATGCAGTTGCTGCAATGATGGATATGGTGGCGAATTTTCAGGATATGGGGATTGTTGAAGCACGTCCCGGAATCAAGGGTGATCCCGATTTTCCGGAAGTGATCTATGTCGAATCCCTCGCAGCCGCGCGTCTGAATCTGCTTGCGAACAAAGCAAAAATGCTGGCTGCGGCACCCGCATCAGCCCCCCCATTACCGCAGACATCAGCCCAGGCAGAACTCCACGAAGCCGGCTGGGAAAGTGAAAGCCATCGCGAGGAATGGCTGCGAATTCGTGTTCGCCATCGAAAATAAATTGTGACGAAGAATGATCTGGAATCTCTTTGGGATGTCGTGATTGCCGGCGCTGGTCCCGCCGGTGCGATCGCGGCTTGCCATTTGGCTCGTCAGGGGCGCAAGGTATTACTGGTCGATCAAATCGACCCTGCACACCACAAGGTGGGCGAGTCACTACCGGGGGCGGGGTTACGATTCTTGCGGTCCGTCGAAATTTCTCTGGAAAACCTCCCTATCGCTCATCAACCTCTCTTTCATCAACCGATTCCGGGGAACATTTCCGTTTGGGGCGCAGCAACACCAATCTATCAGGACTTTCTGCGAGACCCTGATGGACCGGGTCTTCGGCTGGATCGCGGGTGTTTCGAGGCGACCTTGCGATCTGCTGCCATCGCAGCGGGTGCGGTATTCCGTGAAGCTCAGATCGGCGAGACGGTTCGTAAGCAGAACGTATGGCAGGTCGTGATCGAGGGCCAACAGCAGGTTGAACGCGCCCGCTGGTTGATTGATGCGACGGGCCGACGAGCCGTAATCGCGAGACGGCTGGGGGCCAAAAAGATCCATGACCCGCGACTGACTGCAATTTATGCGCTGGGTCGCGCCGCGACCAAGTCCCCGACCACGACGCGAACGCTGATCGAGGCGACTGAGTCCGGCTGGTGGTACGCCGCCACTTTACCATCTGGAGAGATCACTGCGGGATTCCATACGGACCCCGAACGGGCGTCAACATTTTCACGTGACCGATCGAAATGGGAAGTGGCTTTTCACGAAACACGACTGATCTCGCAGCACTATCCCAAGATCCATTTCGACCGTCCGCTGCCGGCTCTTGATGCGGGAGGATCCGCTCTGGATCGGGTAACCGGTGATGGCTGGGTCGCCTGCGGTGACGCAGCCCAGGCTTTCGACCCCATCTCGTCGCAGGGAATTTTTTCCTCAATGGTCGGTGGGGCTCGTGCGGGTGCGTTCGTTCAAACCATGCTCGATCATAGCGACGCCTCGGCGAGCGAATCCGCGACCGCCTCGGCGGCCTATGTCTCCCGCCTGAATCAAATTCGCGCCGCCTATCTGGCACACCGTCGTGAGGCTTATCGCTCGGAAACTCGCTGGCCACTTTCTTCCTTCTGGTCGCAGCAACAATCTGGTTGACAACTTCTTCTCGGCTTTATGACAATACTAATGACGAATGGTCATCAATGACGAATCGTGGAGTTCCAACGGGTCTCTATTGCAGAATGGTTTCCCTCGCAGGATGGTTTCCGTCACAGCAGTCGCAAACAAGGCAAACAAGTAGGAGGCAGTGATGAGAGGGATTTCCAAGTTTTTTTTCGCCATCGCGCTATTGCTTTCGGCAGCCTGGACTTCGAGCAACGCTTCGGCGCAGGGGGGGTACTGGGTCAATCCTGCTCCACCTCGCACAATCATCATCCGGGGCGCTTATCCCTCGCGGACGATTTTAAATAACGCGACGCGGGGAGGGGTGATCGAGTACACTCATCAGGGTAACGGTTACGTTTATTCCCCCGGTTCCTCCTATCCAACGGTGATTTCGTCTGGCCCCTCGATTTACCCCTCGACCACCGTCATTTCCCCTTCAGATCCCCCCGTGATCATTGAGACCGAGCCTGCAGGCCGACCTGCCGCTGCAGTCCGACCCGTCGTCAACAAAGGAGAAATCCGACTGATTTTCCCTCAGGAAGCGACGGATTCCCTCGCCTACCGACTGAATGGGACACTCTATTCGATCAAACCGGGATACCAGCAGACATTTGTCGAAGACCGCAACTGGATCATCGAATTTTCACAGTTTGGAATCCAGAATTCGCTCCGTCGCTACCGATTGACGGCCGGAACCTATCTCTTCAGTTACGACGAAAATGGTTGGGACCTGAGGCAGGCTCCGATGATTCCCCCCGTGATCGCCCCCTTGACGATTCCCCGGCCGGCTCCCGCTCAAGTTCCAAAACCAGTCCCTGCTCGTGCTGCGCCCACCCCGAAGCCGACGCCCATCCCGCCCCCTGTCGCACCGCCGGTCGCTGCACCTGTTCCGGCGCCAGATCTCTGACACGATTGGCCCAAGCCGAACGTTCTGCTATTTAAGAGCGTGAGACCCGGTTTCTGCTCACAAACGACTCGCGGAACGGCGAGCTGTCACTCTTGTATCGAGAACGTTGAATGAATTCTCCCGTCCAGATGATTGGTCTTGGTGAGCTGCTTTGGGACTGCTTTCCGGATCGTCGCCTGCCGGGCGGGGCCCCGGCGAATGTGGCGTTTCATGCACAGCAACTGGGACTCAGTACTGCGGTTGCAACGCGGGTTGGCCAGGATGAATTCGGCGACGAACTGCTCCAATTTCTCCAAACACAAGGCTTAAGTACGGAATTGGTGCAGCAGGATTCGAGCCATCCCACGGGAACCGTGACGGTCTCGCCCGGGACTTCGATGAGCGTCGATTATACCTTTCTGGAAAATTCTGCCTGGGATTTTTTAGAGCCGAAGCCAGAATTACTGGCCGCCATGGGGGCCGCCAAAGCGATCTGTTTTGGCACGCTGGGACAACGAAGACCGCTTTCGAGAAACACAATTCAACAATGCCTGAATGCGGCGGCGAAAGACTGTCTGATTGTTTACGATGTCAATCTGCGGCCCCCGTTCTTTTCCAAAGACTGGATTTTGCAGTCTTTAAAACGAGCGACGGTGGTCAAGTTGAATCTGGATGAAGTCAAAGTCCTGACCAAATTGCTCGGGTTTCCCCTCGTCGACGAAGTTCGGTTTGCCAAAAAACTGCTGGATGATTTCCGTCAATTGAGCATGGTTTGTATCACCCGAGGAAGCGAGGGCTGCCTGGGTGTCACTTGTGATGAAGCCATTTCGCTTTCCGGGATTGCCGTCAAGGTCGGGGATACGGTGGGGGCCGGAGATGCCTTCACCGCTGCGATCATCTTCGGACAACTCGCCGGCTGGCCCTTTGCCAAAATGCTGGATCTGGCGAATAGTTTCGGGGCGCTGGTCGCCAGCCGTGTCGGTGCCATGCCATCGATGCCAAAAGAACTGGCGTCGTTGAAATCGACGCTGGAATGGTCGTTTCGAGAAACGAAATTGCGTTGAAACGGCTTTGCAAATTGGGTTGCAGAATTTGCGCAAAAGCCCCCTCCCGTTTCCCCGTGACAGTCGCTATCCTCTTAAACAACAGTTTGTTGCTTTTATGGAGTAGGTGACCTCATCACGATTCATAAGCCGACCTGAGCGCCGACAGGCTTGGTTTTTCGTGGTCCACACACCCTTCAAGGATCAGAAGGAATTTTCAATGCGAAATGTACTGGCCGTCATTCTCGGTGGTGGCAAGGGGTCACGACTGTTTCCGCTCACCCAAGTCCGGTCCAAACCAGCGGTTCCGCTAGCGGGAAAGTACCGATTAATCGATATCCCCATTTCCAACTGCATCAACAGTGGGATCAACCGGATCTACTTACTGACCCAGTTCAACTCGGTCAGTTTGCATGCACATATTCGCCAAACGTACAGCTTTGATCAGTTCGACGGCGGATTCGTGGAAATCCTGGCCGCTCAACAAACCATGGAAGGACAAGCCTGGTACGAAGGGACCGCCGATGCGGTTCGCAAAAATCTTCGCCACTTCGATCAAAATGGCTTTGATTACGTGCTGATCCTGTCCGGTGACCAACTTTACCGGATGGACTTTGCCGAAATGCTCGAGACCCACAAAAAGTCGGGGGCTCACGCCACAATCGCCGCACTCCCCGTGACGCGCGATGCTGCTCGCGGTTTTGGAATCATGCGGGTGGATGACGAGGGGCGAGTCGAAGGGTTTCTCGAAAAACCGAAATCCGATGAAGAAATCGACCGGCTGGTCCGAACCGATCCGGCCTGGATTGATGCCCGGGGAATCAAAAGTCACGGACGCGATTGCCTGGCCAGCATGGGGATTTATCTCTTCAACATCAAAACCCTGGTCGACCTGCTCTCGAAGTCCGATTATCAGGACTTCGGCAAAGAAGTCTTTCCCATGTCCATCCGGACCCACAAAGTTCACGTCCACCTGTTTGATGGATATTGGGAAGATATCGGGACGATCCGCTCGTTTTATGAAGCCAACCTGGATCTGACGCTTCCCAACGCACCGTTCAAGCTCGAAGATCAAACCGCTCCGATCTATACCCATGCCCGCTTCCTGCCTCCGACACGATTCGATGGGGCCAACATCAAACGGAGCCTGATCGCGGACGGCTGTGTGATTGGTGAGGGATCCGTCATCGAGAACAGCGTGATTGGCCTGCGATGCAAAATCGGCAAGAACGTCACCATCGCCAATTCGATTTTGATGGGAGCCGACATTTACCAGACCGACGCAGAAATTTTGGCCGATGACGAGGCGGGAATTCCTGCGATTGGTGTCGGTGACGGCAGTCTGCTCGACGGCGTGATCGTCGATAAGAATTGCCGGATTGGTGAAGGGGTGTATGTGCAAGGTGGCGGGGAGAACAAGGTTCCTGAGAATCCGTCTGTCGTGATTCAGGATGGAATTATTGTAATCCCCAAAGGAACCATCCTTACCGATGGCTGGCGGTTATGACTCATGGCCCATCGTTTTTATTGTGAGCAGCTTAACGAGGCGGGGGTGGTCACTCTGACCGAAACCGAGGCTCATCACCTCATGCATGTTTTACGGGGTGCCCCCAACGATATCGTTGACGTTTTCAACGGCAACGGGTTAGCAGCAACTTGTCGGATTGCCACCCTCCGCAAACGAGAGGTCGAACTCGAAGTCGTTTCGTTCCGCCGCGATACCCCACCCCCCACGTTTCTCACGTTGGCAACCGGGGTTCCCAAAGGAGATCGTTTTGATTGGCTGATCGAAAAGGCGACGGAACTGGGTGTCGGTCGAATTATTCCGCTGGTCACCTCCCGCAGTGTCGTCGACCCACGAACCAGTAAACTCGACAAGCTCCGCCAAACCGTGATTTCCGCCTGCAAACAGTCTGGTCGAAATCATTTGATGGAGATCACCAAAGTTCATTCCTGGGCCGATTTCGTGAAGCAAGTCATTCCTGAGCAACGAGTTCTGGTTGCCCACCCCCAGGGGGACACTTGGGATTCCGCCTCTTGCCACCCCTCGACCGACCTGCGACCACCTTGCGTTGCGATTGGGCCCGAGGGGGGATTCAGTGACGAAGAATTCCGGACCGCCATTTCGGCGGGGGCTCATCCCGTACACCTTGGCCGTCAAATCCTGCGAATTGAGACTGCGGCGATTGCCTTGGCCGCAAAAATTTTGCTCTGACGCGGATTGGCCAAACAACGCTTGTCCCGACGTGTGAAATTGTTAAACTGAGGGTCTCGCAGCAATCGCGTGACTGATTTTGTTGCGGGTCAACGCGAGCGTGTTGGTGAGTTTTTTTTGGCGAGGTAGCTCAGCTGGTTAGAGCACAGGCTTCATAAGCCTGGGGTCGCGGGTTCAAGTCCCGCCCTCGCTACTGTCGAAAACCCTTGTTTTACAGGG
>CAMBQP010000024.1 GCA_945869955.1 Schlesneria paludicola DSM 18645 | reverse complement strand
GTTGAAAAGGCCCGATCTTCTTCACCGAAGATCGGGCCTTTTTCGTTAGCAGAAGACTCTCACACCGTGCCGTTTGCAATCACTGGCGACTCGTACGCTGCCGATTCAGCGCGCTTGGTTTTCGTCGAACACAAAAAAACCAAGAATTCTCTGAAAGGATTGTGGGGCTGTGGCGGTAGATCTTTACAGAGCCGGTTCTGCCAAGTGATGAATGAAATAACCCCAAAAAGACTGGTAACCACCAGTCGCAAATTAGGAGAACGACCATGACTCAATTGATGACGGCACGAAAATTGACCAAGAGCGAAATGCAGGCAATTCAAGGTGGTGGTGAACCCGCCCCACCCAAAACGCCACCCCCAACGACATCCCCAACGCCACCTCCCAAGCCAGCTCCTTGCGATAATAAGGCCGGCCGCGGTTATACGTATGATGAAGAGGGCGATGTCGTCAAATGTCCAACCAAAAACTGCTTCCCAGACCGACCTACCTTTGGTATCTGATTCGACCGGATGTGATTCATCAGTATGAATCATCAATCATACGGTCATAACAGGACGAGGCCCGGCGAGCTCTATCGAGGGCCGGGCTTCGTTTTTTTTCGGGATGAACAATTGTCCCGCGACGATCCGCTCTCCGTTGATCGAGCGTTCTGATTGTCCCTGCTCATCACGCATTCCCTGCTCTCCGTTTTCTGAGGATGTGCCTCCCATGATTGCACTCGCTGATTTGCCTGAATCGATTTCCAAGACGGAAGGTTCTGTTGAGCCGCACAACAACGAGACCGTTGAGGTGCTGCAGCCCGCTATTCGCGGCTCTCGTTTGAAACGCTGGCTGAAGCGTTATCCCCATGTGCAACAGCACGACCAGTCAGACTGTGCTGCCGCCTGTCTGTCGATGGTCACAGGCTTTTATGGAGCGCCCGTTAGTGTCGCTCGGCTACGCGATCTGGCCAACGTGGATGCCAATGGAGCGACCCTCTGGTCGGTGGCTCGTGCCGCAGAATCACTCGGGTTTCATGCGCGCGGACTGCGGCTCGAATTTGCCGATCTGCAGCACCTGCAGTTACCCGCGATCATCCACTGGGAAGGGATGCATTATGTCGTGTTGTACGAAGTCCACCGCCGGTCCGTTCTTGTTGCCGACCCAGGACTGGGGCTCAGAAAGATCTCCAAGGACGAATTTCTCAAAGGGTGGTCAGGACTGGCCCTCGAGCTGGTTCCGGAAAAAAAACTGACGCAGCAAAAAGCAGCCCAGTCGAGCTTGGCAAGATTCCTGCCAATCATCACACCGTATCGGACGATGCTCATTGAGGTCCTGATCGCTTCGCTGATTCTCAGCGTGCTCGGTCTGGGTGTGCCGTTATTCACGCAGATGATTGTGGACCGAGTTTTGGTCCATCGATCCCTGGGATTGCTGAATATGCTCTTGATCGGCATGTTGATCCTGAGCCTCTTCCAAGCTCTGATGCAGACTGTTCGGCAAGGATTACTCGTACACCTTTCCACACGGTGTGATGCGCGACTCATGAGTGACTTTTTTCGTCACGTCTTTCAGTTGCCGCAGCGGTTTTTCGATTTGCGGCGGGTCGGTGATATTACCTCACGCGTGGCCGAGAACGCCAAGATCCGTGTTGCCATGGCAGGAACAATCCCAGGGATTATCCTTGATTCGGTATTAGCAACCGCGTATCTGGCGCTACTCGCTTACTATAATATTCCACTCACACTGGCCGTATTAGCGGTGTTACCGGCCTTTATCGTGATGATGCTGGTGTTTTCCCCGCTTTACCGACGCAATCAAAAAGAATATTTCCAGAAGCAATGCGAAGCCTCGACGTTCGTCATCGAAAGTATCACTGGGATGAGCACGGTCAAATCGCTGGCGGCAGAAACGCAAGTTCGTTGGAAGCTCGAATCCCTGTTTGTCGATACGATGCTCGTCGGTCGCCGCGGTGCTCATCTGGCGATGATTCACTCGGGTCTGGCGACGGTGCTTCATACGGGGAGTACGGTTTTTCTGCTGTGGTTTGGATCGCAACAAGTGCTGGCCAACGCCATGACCACCGGGCAGTTGCTGGGGTTCTTTACCATTGCAGGGAATGTGATTGGGCCGATTTTAGGACTGGTCGGTGCCTGGCAAAGCCTGCAGGAAGTCCGTAATGCGATTGACCGACTGAATGATGTGTTTGAGGCCGAATCGGAACAGTCGGCGGACCACCAGCTGTTGTCCTTGCGGCAACTGTCGGGGCAGATTTGCCTGGATGACGTAAGTTACAGCTATCTTGCCGACGACGATCAGCTCGCGCTGGAAAATGTGTCACTCGAAATTCAGCCTGGCGAAACCGTTGCCGTTGTCGGGCCGTCGGGTTCGGGCAAGTCGACGTTGATGAAATTGATTCAAGGACTCTACCTGCCCGATCGGGGGCGAATTACTGTCGATGGACATGATCTGCGTACGATTCAGCACGCGTCACTCCGCCGACGCATGGGAGCCTTGCCGCAAGATGTCTTTTTATTCTCGGGTACAATTCGTGATAACATTGCGATGTCCGATCCCGATTTTCCGATGTCTCGCGTGATCGAAGTGGCGAAGCTCGCCGGTGCCCATGATTTCATCTGCGAAACTGGCCTGGGATACGAAACCAAAGTCGGGGAACGTGGCCAATCGCTTTCGGGAGGACAACGACAGCGAATCGCGCTGGCCCGTGCTTTACTGCACGATCCCGATGTGCTGCTATTGGACGAGCCAACCTCGGCACTCGATGGTGCCGCCGAACGGACAATTCAGCGTAATTTGTCCCGGTTCTGTCGCAGTAAAACCGTGGTGATCATCGCCCATCGCTTGTCGACGGTTCGTGATGCTGACCGCATCATCGTGATGGATAAAGGTCGAATCGTCGACCAGGGGACACACGAAGAACTGTTGCTGCGGGGGGGGCTGTACACCGAACTCGTCGGGCAGCAACTGAGCGAATAACGATCGAAAAGCAAAAAACATCGGAATGATAAGAATGAATGGTCCTGTGCCGTGGCGCAGCGCATCGAGCCCGCAACGCCGAATCCGTGAATTTGCTACGCACTCTGTCCTTACGCCACAATAACCTCAGGAAATTAGGGAATTTTACGATGCCACTTCCACAACTCGCATCCTCATTTTCATCTCGGCCTCTCGATAAATTGCTGCCAGGCCCAGGAATCTTATTATCGCGAGGATTAATCTATCTGGTTCTGGGGTTACTCGCTTCCAGCGTTGTCTGGGGAGCGTGGACACGAGTCGATGTCGTTGTCGAGGCGCGGGGCCGGATTATCGTGCAGGATGAACCTGTCCCGATCACCGCTTCCGAAGCGGCACTGGTGGTTCAGGTGGCGGTCGAGGTTGGTCAGCACGTTGCAGCGGGGGATCTGTTGCTCGAACTCGATTCGTTCGGACATCGTAATGAGGCGGAAAAAATCGTTGCGGAAATGGAGATTCTGAAAGCGCAGGCGCAACGAAGTCGAGAAAGCGCTCTCGAGATCACCCGTCTGCAACAGGCACTCATGGACGAGATCGACGCGATGAAGAAGGTGATTGAACTGTCGGCGGTTCAGCGTGAGCGGACTCGGAAGCTGTTGGAAAAGGGGGTGGTGACTCAAGGGCAAGTCGAGCAGCATGAGCAGCAGCATCTGGAACTGTTGGGGCGACTGGCCCGGATGACAGGCGAGTTGAATCGTTCCCGTCATGATGCAGCAGAGCGGGATCGGCAGGCGACCGATGCGGACGAACGTCTCAGGATCCACGAAGTTCGAATTGCACAACTGAATGAACTGATCCGACGAGCCTCGTTGCGATCTCCTGTATCGGGAACCGTGATCCAACTGGCGGTGCTCCATCCCGGCAATATTCTGAGCCCCGAAACTCCCGCAGTCACCGTACAACCCGATGGGCAGCCGCTTCGAGCTTGTATCGAGATTCCGAATGCCTCGATGCGGCGACTTCGACCTCAACTCACGGCACGGCTTGAGCTGGACGCATTCCCTCACGCGGACTTCGGTTATTTGAGAGGGACGATTTTGGAAATCGATCCCGATGCAACCACTGAGGGGCTCTTCCGGGCTTGGTTATCAATTGATGCGGACGAGTTTACGAAATCCCATGTCGCCGTTCAGGTGAAGTCGGGGTTGCAATTACAGGCACAAATTGTCGTCGAAGAACGGGATCTACTCAGCTTTTTGCTGAAGCCGCTCGAACGCCTCGGAGAACCGATGTCGGTTGCCGAGTGATGAGCGAGTCCCCGTCGTGATCCAATCCAAAAACCGGAGATGTCGTCTAGGTAATTTGGGGGGTTGGTGTGAGGGCTCGGTTTTCGGATCATCCCGTGGTAGGCGAGTCTCCGATGATTGACGAAGCCGGTCCGAGGCTTCATCGGCATGGGTCGTGACTGCGCTCGGATTCTGCGTGACTCGTGGGAGGGGATTTCGTCCTGAATTTTGAGGCTCTGCATTCCGGACGCTGATCGTGCGTGGAAACAGGCCGAGGAGGAACTGGACGAACTTCGTATTCCCTTGAGAAATCGAATTCGACGGGGAGGCGGTTGTTTCAAACAGTCCGTTTGATGACTGCAAGTAGATAAGAGCAATATCCATGCAATTTGCCGGGGCGAGTGCGACAGGCGACCGACGGCGACGAAGACTCGCCGTGAGTGGTGACGACACCGGTCGTGATGGCGTGACTCCCGAAGAAAAGGGAGCCGAGATTGAATCCGAGCTGGTGGCTTCGGCCGCTGCGGCTCCCTGGGTTCCCGTAACCGAATTGCGCATTTGGATCTATGCGGCGGTGATGGGGTCACTGCTGGTTGCGTTGACCATCGCGATGGTCTCTCCGTTGGTTTCTCTGCCTTGCCTCAACCGTTTTACGGAGCACTTGCTGCGGGGTTCACGCCCGCCGCTGTTGAATGTGATTCAAACATTGCTGCTGGCCCTTTCGACTCAGATGGGGCTGTTGATCGGCTGGTATCGATCTCGTTGCAAGCTCGATTTTGCCGGTCGCTATCGTGTCTGGCCTTGGGCAATTGGGCTCTTTGGTGTGGCGACATTTTGCTCGGCCACCCAGCTTCAGCAGACTGTTGGTGAGGTCCTGGGACAAGGTCCGTGGCTTAATTGGCGAGGTGAAACGGTTGCCTGGCTCTTGCCTTGGTGTCTGGCGGGCTTGCCGATTTCGCTGCTGCTGGATCGAGATGTCCGCAATGGTCGATCCAGCTTGATCGTGCTGCGGTGTGCCGGGGGACTTTGGTTGGCTTGTGCCTTGGTTCAGCTATACCAGGTCGAGTTGCAATCATACGCCTGGTACGCGGCGGTCCGGCAACTTCTGCCGCTCTACGCCAGCTTTGCGTTATTTCTGGGTTTGTGGCTGCACGCGAGAGTCGTCGCTTATGTCTGTCCTGATCCCCCCAAACTCGAACAGCGCAGTGCGGCATCGCTGGCGCTGGCGGCTCTTTTGTGGCTGGTTTACCGAGTCCGGAATTGGAATTGGACATGGAAAACTTCGAAAGAGACGCAGTCATTGCTGGATGCTGAAGCAGAGTTGGCCGCCAAACCGAAGCGACGGCGAAAAAAGGTGGAGGCGGAAGTCGAGGAAGTCGCAGCCAAACCAAAACGAAAGCCAGCCACCAGACGGACATCAACGCCGACGCGAACGCGAACTCGACCGAAACCGGCCCCTGTCGAAGAGGACGAGTCCGCCGAATCGGGGTACGAAGAAACTGTTGACGAGTCTTCCTCGCACGAAGTCGAGAGTGGCTACGATAATTCCGAACGGGTAAACGAGGCTGTTGATGAGGCCTCGGAATGGGAAAATCCGGAGGAATCGGACGAAAGCGGGGCGGAAGCCGAGCAGGACGAGTGGCATGAAGAACCCGTGGAATCTCCACGAGATTCCCGGCAGAAATCCCCGTCGAAAGGGGATGGGCGAACGACTCAAACTCATCAGGCTCATACGCCACGCCCAGCAGCACCCCATTTCCTTGCCGCAGCAGCAGCGGAAGAAGAGGAAGAGCCCTCATGGGAAGCAGAGCGGGACGCGGCAGTTGCAGCAGAGTACGGCGAGTCGGCTACTGAATCTTCGCATGAATTGGATGAGGATCAGCAGTTTGAGCGAGATTCGGGGATGACTGCGGATGAGATGAAAGGGTTGAGTAAAAAGCAGCGGCGGGAACTGAAAAAGCAACATCGGGAAAAAGAGCGGGGACGTGATCGATCATGAAGTTCCTGCTGTGTCTTGAACTTCCTGCGAAGGTGGATAGGTTAGCCACAGGGGGGCGATTCGGAGTCCGACTTCCAAGATTTGCCCCCTTGCGGAGATTCCCGAGGGTTTCAGTTTGGCTCGATCACATTGGCTCGATCACTTTCGAGAATGGTTGGCAAGATGTCACAGCTTCAGCACTTGCGCCTGATCATTGAAACGGCCCCCTGTTCGGGGGCCTGGAATATGGCGGTCGATGAGGTTTTGCTCGAGACGGCCATTTCGGCGAATGTGGCGACATTGCGGTGGTATCAGTGGGAAGAGGCAACGGTCTCGCTGGGGTATTTTCAGAAGTCTGCGGATTTGTCGAACGACCCGGTCCTTTCTCGATTGCCCGTCGTGCGGCGACTTTCCGGAGGTGGGGCCATCATCCATGATGATGAACTCACCTACAGCCTCGCGTTGCCAGCCTCTCAACGGTTATTCCTGAAGCCGCCAGAGTTGTATGACATCGTGCATCAATCGCTGGTCGAGGGGCTGCAAGAACTCGGCGCTGCGGTTTCATTTCGAGGCCAGACCGTGAAGAAAGCAGAGGAACCGCTGTTGTGCTTTCAGCGGCAGGATGAGCATGATCTGGTTTTGGCGGGTTGCAAGATTCTTGGCAGTGCCCAAAGACGTCGACGCGGAGCAATCTTGCAGCACGGCAGCTTAATTCAAAGGAGCTCGTCAGTGGCAAAACAGATTTCGGGGTTCGCTGACCTCTGTATGCTGAAAATCCCGAAAGATTTTGCCCAAAGTTTGGGGGGGCGGCTGGCAAAAACTCTTTCAGAATCGTGGGATGTCGGGGAACTCAGCGATCAAGAGCGGGAAATTGCTCAACAATTGATGGAACAAAACGATTCCCATGTTCAAATCCGTTAAAAGTGAGGCTGTTGCCGGGATTCACTCGTTGACAGTCTGAATGTTCAGTGGTAGCGTAACGGGATGATTCATGTTGGAATTTGGTCCGACGGCTTGATGTCATTTTTATTCGGATGGATATAATCCTCCATGAACGACATGTACCGACTGTAGGCAAGTCATCGGGGTTTCGTTCGCCAGTGCCTACGAAAATAGTCAATTGTTTTGGGATTTCAATCGTTCGTTCACCTCGACCTGAACCTCAACAAAATAGATCAAGGGAGTGCCTGACTTATGCTGCAGGCCGAGTTGAAAATCCTTGGGGGAAAACACCAAGGAAAGCTGATTCCTCTTAACACCAAGAAATTCCTGGTCGGACGAGAGCAGGATTGCCATCTTCGTCCCAACAGTGAACTCGTCAGTCGTCATCATTGTGTGTTTTCAATTGATGACTACGCGATCCGTCTCAGAGATCTGGGAAGTACCAACGGCACCATCGTCAACGGCAGTAATCTCCGTGGCGAAGTCATTTTAAAGTCTGGTGATCGGATCACGATTGGCAAGCTAGATCTGGAAATGGTGATCCGGCAGGCAGCTGCCAAACCCGCAGCCACCGCGGTTCAACCACCAATCGATGCACTCCCTCTGACCGAGAATGATGCCAATTATTCCACCATCGAGATCTCGCCTCAGACGAACGAAGTCGAAACAAGTTACGAGTTGGCCGCGTATTCCGATCCTCTGCAAGGCCCACCTCAAGCTCCTCCCGATACCGCGATCCTGAGTGGAAGTATCCCTCCGCAATATCCGCTGCAGCCGATGCAGGGGTATCCTGCAGGTTACCCACAGGGTTATCCTCAGGGTTATCCTCAGCAGATGCCTCCCTCTGGCTATCCCATGCCAGGTGGCTTTGCACCGCCGCAGTATCCGCAATATCCTTCGGGTTATGGGCAGATGCCTGGATACGCACCGCCAATGGGGTATCCTATGGCCTATCCGCAGATGATGCCGATGCAGCAGGGTTATCCAGGGATGGCAGTTCCTGCCCCTGTCGAAGCTCAAGTGGAGGCAGAGGTTGAGACGACCGAGGTCCTCGCGGTGAAGTTGCCGAATCCCGAGGAAACCGGGGCAAAATTGCCGACACCACCGCAAGGTGGAGCTGCCGGTGGGGCGAAAAAAGAGGAAAAGCCTTCCAATACGGCCGCAGACATCATCAAACAATATATGAATCGCCGGACTTGATTTCTGATCAAAAAATCAAACTCGACATCCCTTGGCCATTCGATTTATTTGTCAATCGGAGACCCGTCGCTGACGAGGGTGGAATGTTGTCTCGCCTGCACCATAAAAATTGGGTCTTGTCTTCGCCAAAAAAACAAAACCGACTTTTCTTCTGCACGAAGTCGATTTTTCAGGAGCCGTTTTATGTCAACTGTCGATCCCTCGGTTGCCGAACAACAGCGTCGTTATCGTGAATTTCTGGATCTGATGCCGTTGATGATTTCGATCGCCGGCTTACCAGCCAGTGACATTGGAAAGTATTACACAGAAGAACAGATGGAAACGCGAATTTTTGCGCTCCGGCACGCTTATAAAATGGCTCGACAGTTCGCCCGTGAACAAATTGCTCGCTAAAAGGGACCTCGATGACCGCTCCACTGGAAATCGATTGTCGTGCCGTCAAGTCTTGGATCGATGCCGGAAAAACCTTCCTGTTTCTTGACTGTCGCGAGGCTGATGAACATCTGACTTGCCACATCGACGGAACAACGCTGATTCCCATGAGCGCGCTCTCGCAACGGGTGAGCGAACTGGAACCCTATCGAGAGACCCCCATCGTGGTGCACTGTCATCATGGCGGTCGTAGCTTGAGGGTGACCAATTGGTTGCGACAACAGGGATTCAGTGCGGTGACCAATATGGCCGGGGGAATTGACGATTGGTCTCAGCAAATTGACCCGGCTGTTCCCCGCTATTGATGTTCCCACTATTGAGTCGCGCCATGGGAAATGGAATCCCGCAGTCTCTGCGCGGCCTCCTCAGGGGGAACGGGATTGATGAATAATCCACTCCCCCATTCGAAACCGGCGACCCCCGTGATTCGTGGCAGGATTTCGATATGCCAGCGAAAATGGGGTAACTCGGGTGCCGTGAACGGGGCGGTATGGATCACATAATTGTAGGCGGGGTTGCTCAAGACTCGTTCCAGTCTCTGCAGCACGTTCTTGAAAACCCCACCCAATTCTTCTTTTTCTGCCGGGGAAACCATTTCAAAGTGGCTCTTTTGCTGCTTGGGCAGAATGCAGGTTTCAAACGGAAAGCGGCTGGCGTAAGGACAAAAGACGAGGAAATCATGGGTTTCCAACACGATTCTTGAGCCCGTCGCCGTCTCTTGTCGTACCAACTCGTGAAACAGCGATTGCCCCTGCTGCCGAAAGTACCGTTCCCCCCCTTCGATTTCCTGGTTCACGGTCATCGGAATGACTGGCGTCGCAATCAGTTGCGAATGCGTATGTCGCACCGAGGCCCCGGCTTGCCAACCGCTATTTTTGAAAATCGTGACATGCACCAGACGCGGGTCTTGTTTCAGCATCAGTAAACGTTGCTGATAGGCTTCGATAATCTCGCAAAAATTTTCGCGACTCAGCCGGCAAAGAGACGCTTCGTTGTGTGGGCATTCAATGATCACTTCATGCACACCCCAGCCACTTTGCTGCTGGTAGAAGGGGTTTTCTGATCGTTGATCGAAGAGATCATCTGGTGGTTTGAGAGAATCTTCGAACTGCAGCGCGGGGTATCGGTTCGGAACCACACGGACTCGCCAGCCAGGGCCATTCGGTGCTGAGCCGGGATTTCGCACGGCGAAGGTCTCGGGAGGGGTGTGGGCTTCGTTCCCTTCGGCAAACGGATCAAAGCCGACCTCGTTGAGTCTCCCTTCCTGGTGTAATTCCATCGGCCGCTTGGCGCGTTCTGGTGCAATCACCACCCAGCGTTGGAGCAGCGGATCAAGGCGAAGTTCAGGCATCGTTTTCAGATCTCGGTATTGCGTCTCACGACTTACGTCTCGGTCACCGTTTTTAACGCTCAAACCGACTGTTTGTGGATTGCCCGTTCGTAGACCTGCAGGTACTGGTTGGCGCTGTGCTTCCAGGACAAATCTTGTCCCATCCCCGTTTGTTGTAGCTGGCTCCACTTGAGCTTATCGGCAAACATGGCCCGCGCCCGGCAAATATTCCAGAACAGCACGTCACTGCGAAATTCGCGAAACGAAAAACCATTGGCCGAACGATGAGCCAAATTTTCTTCGCTGGCGTCCACCACTGTATCTGCCAGACCCCCGACGGCGCGAACAATGGGGACCGTGCCGTAAATCAGACTGTACATTTGATTCAAACCACATGGCTCGAATTCACTCGGCATCAAAAAGGCGTCGGCTCCTGCTTCGATCTGATGCGATAAGGGTTCGTCATATCCAATCGTGGTGGCCACTTTTGTCGGGTGATCGTGAGCCATTTTCTTCAGCATTTCTTCAAATCGAAGCTCGCCCGATCCCAGGAAAATCAGTTGGATCTCTTGATCCAGCAACATCCCGGAACATTGTTCCAGCAATTGAAAGCCCTTCTGATGTGTCATCCGGGAAATGCTGCCAATCAGCATCACCTCAGGTCGCACGGGGAGACCCATCCGCTGCTGTAATGCGACCTTGCAGGCGCGCTTACCCTCCTCACGTGAGGTGATCGAGTAATTCCGGGCCAGAGTCGGATCGGTAGCCGGATTCCAGATTTCGGTGTCGACCCCATTCAGGATCCCAAACAAATCATCATGCCGGGACGATAACGCCCCGCTCAGCCCACAGCCGAATTCTGGTGTTTGAATTTCTCGCGAATAGCTGGGACTGACGGTGGTCACCATGTCCGCGAACGAGATTCCTGTCTTCAGCAGATTCAAGTGGCCGTAACATTCCATCTGTCGCCAGTTAAAATACTTCCAGTCGAGTCCCGTGAGCAGCATATCCCAATGCCAGAACTGCCCCTGGAAGGCCATGTTATGAATCGTAAAAACGCTGGCCGTCTGCGCAAAACCAGGTTTCCCCCGGTATTCAATCTGAGTTAGTGCCGGGACCAGTCCCGTTTGCCAGTCGTTGGCATGGAGAATGTCAGGATTCAGACCCAGAACTCGGGTCGCTTCCATCACCGCCCGACTGAAGAAAATAAATCGCTCGCTGTTATCCCGAAAGTCCTGATCATTCTCGACGTACAGCCCGGACCGGTCAAAGTAAATGGGTTGATCGATCAGGTAAACCTGAACGTTCGAGCCGGGCAAAACCGAACGCAAAATTCGGCCTTCAACCTGTTTGGGCCCCACGCTGACATAAACGGATAACCCAGTCGACTCGATCGCAGGAAGCGTACCCCGATATTGCTGCAGAATCTGTGGGTAATACGGCGCGATGACGGAAACTTCGTGCCCCACCAGCGACAAGGCTTTGGGTAACGCAGCGGCAACGTCCGCAAGTCCACCCGTTTTCGAAAACGGGACCACTTCGGAACTGGTGATGACGATCCGCATATGCTGGCTGCCTCTTGGTAACTGATGACCGGTCATTCTTGCCGAGGTAATCGCGTTTCAGGAAAGGATCCGGCCCCCAAAGGCCATTTCGCCTTCGTGTCACCCTTCCCGTTATCGGCAAGTCACCCATAATGGCATCAGAAGGACCCGCGGTCGAGTTTCAGTCCCTTTTTATTTTCCCTCAGCCGCCCATTGTTTCATCTGCGCGATGTTCTGCTGCAGAATTGCGTTCAATTGCGTGTTTTTGCTGTCGAGATAAACCTGCATGTCACTATCGTATCGGGCGAGCGATTCGGGGTGACGGCCTTGGTCATTGGTTTCGATCATCCAGCGATCGAGTCGTTTTCGCATTTCGAGCAAGGTTGCCTGATGAGCGGGTTCCTCGGCCAGGTTTTGGATTTCATGGGGATCAACCCGCAGGTCGTACAGTTCTTCCTCAGGGCGACTCTGCGCAAACAGTATCTGTTCCTGGAGCGGATTCAACTGCTGTTGCGCTTGCAGTTCACGAAGGCGCTGGACAATCGGTTTTCCGTCCTTATAGGCATTCGGTTGCAGGTGAGGTCGATGCGGATAGCCATTGCGAATGTATTTGTACGTCGCAGTCCGAACGCTGCGGAGATGCTCGACCGTTTCATCACAGCGATCACGGGCCGAGAAGACGGCCTCTCGAGGCAAATCGCCGGACTGGAAGAGGTCGTGGCCCTGCATCGTCTCGGGGATCGCAATTCCTGCCAGTGCCAGGGACGTCGCAGCCAGATCGATTTGCTGGACGAGATCCTCGCGAATCACGCCACTCGGAATTCCAGGCCCACGAATAATTAAAGGGACATGGATCCCCTCATCGTACAAAAATTGTTTGCCACGGGCATGACTGATCCCATGATCCGTGGTAAAAAACACTGCGGTCTGATCCAGCAGACCTTCGCTTTCGAGTCGATCCATCACCTGACCGACTTGCTGATCCGTGTAACGAACAGCATCGAGATATTGAGCCCAATCCTCACGCAGCACCTGATCATCCGGATAGTACGGTGGCAGCTGCACGACAGCGGGCGAGGTGGCGGTACCTAATGCGACTCGAACGGTCTCGGACCAGTTTTTTCCTTCTCGATATTTTCCGCCGTGCAAGTGGACCTGCATGAAGAATGGTTGACCCGGCTGACGCCCTGACCAGTCATTGGCCGCATAAATTCCTGGATTCCATTCAAAATTGTAGTCCGTTTTGGCAAGTTTATCCCCCTTGGCAAGCGGGCCGCCGATCGCCGTATAATACCCCGCTCGTTGAAATCGCGCCGGGATTGGTTCCACCCCCACAGGTAAATGAATCTTTTCCGTCCCCCGGCCGCTGCGGTGGTGATGAGCTCCAATTGAGGTCTGATACATCCCGGTAATCAAGGCTGATCGACAGGCAGAACAAACCGGAGCGGTCACGAAGGCTTTTCGAAACAGTGTCCCTTCTCGTGCGAGACGATCAACATGGGGCGTCTTTATGCGAGTTTCACCGTAAGCAGAAAAATGGGCCGACATATCGTCGACAATGATCCAGACGATATTCGGCGGTTGTCCCTCGGCCGCTCGCGACGAAGTCATGCTGCCGAGCAGCGAGATCAATACCACGTTCACAAGGGATAAATATTGGTAATATGACTTCATCACGAAGACCTTTGATCGACGGGGGTTGAGAGCTCGCCCAGCAGTTGCCGCGCGACCTGCTCGGGGTTGGAACTACGGCAGATGGCACTACTGACGGCCACCCGCGTGGCACCTGCCTGCATCACATCACGCAAATTCGACCCGTTGATCCCACCAATCGCAAACCACGGCAGTCGAATTTCCGCCGCCATCTGCTGAACAAACTCGAGTCCTGGAAACTCGCGAAAGGATTTCGTCGTCGTGGGAAAGGTCGGGCCAACGCCCAGATAATCGGCCCCTTCCAGCACCCCCTGCTGCCCCTGTTCCAGCGTATGTGTCGAGAGACCAATCAACCGATCCGGCCCCAAAATCCGCCGTGCATCCTGGACCGTCACTTCGTCTTGACCGAGATGCACTCCATCCGCCCCTGACAACAGCGCCAAGTCGGGTCGATCGTTCATGATCAATAGCGCACCGGCGGCACGGGTCCATTCCCGCAGGGACCGCGCCAGCGTCAACCACGCCCGGTCGCCCAGCTCTTTCTCGCGCGACTGAATGATCCGCACACCGGCAGCAAGCGCTTGTTGAACCGTTGCCTCAATTCCGTTTTGACAGTCGGTTGAGGTGACCAAGAGATACAGAGACTGATTCGCCAATCGCTCGCACGACAAATCCTCGCGCAAGACCCCCTTTTCCGTCGTGTACAGTTGATACCGCAGTTGCTCGTACCGTTGCGAGACTGATGGATCGAGGATCTTGCTGTATTCCTCGAGCGTACGGAGCGCCTCTTGCACCCGCTTGAATGCCGCCTGCACCACCTGACGCGGGGAAGTTCGGATCGCTTCGGCCGGAGTCGAAATCGCGGTCCCCACATCCTGCAGCGTGTCCCGGCTTGCCAGCAGATGGCCTGCAGGCAAGCCGAAACTGATGTCGGCCAGTTCATGCCGATGCTCTTTGAGACGACGGGAAAGATGCGCGTCATTCATTCCAAAGCGAACAAAGTCCTCAATGACCCGTAGCCCTTCCCGTGTTCGATTACCAGCGGCATCGAGAATGCGATACGTATCTGTCAGCGATTCCAACATCTTGAGTTCCTGGAAAAGAGTCCGGGTTCAGCGAGTTCCCGCCGAGACCGAGTCTTCTTGATTCAGCTCCTCACTGTAAGGTGTTCGTGATGGCATGGGGAGGTCATCGGTCCCCACGATGGGTAAGGCGGCGGTTCGCAGCGAGAGCCGAAATTCGTTCTGTTCCAGCGACGAAACACGGAAAATCGGGTGACGACGGGACACGAGCGGAATGTTCGCGAGTTCGGATGTTTTGGAATTGTCAAATCGGGTTTTCAGGACCAGCTTCAAGGGTGCCGCATCGGGATACCGAATCGTTAACGAAACGTCCTGATGATCGTAAGCGGAGGCCATCAGCCCCCCCATCTCGGCAACACCGTCGAAACTGAGCAGCAACGAATCACGCCCGGCGGCAACGCGGGGTTGCGAGAAATTCCGGTCACCCCACTGTAACGATACCGCCGCGTGCTGCAGTTGCCAGGCAGGACTGACTGCGATGACAAAATCATCTCGACCAAGATTCATGCGGGGTGTCCCCTGCAGCGAAGTGGTCAGATGATCAATCACCGAAGCGGGGACCTGCAACTGTCCCAGTTTCGCCGCACACAACAATAATTGCTGGGCCGGAATATCCTTGACCCAATCCGGATCCTGCAGTTGTGCCGCGAGTTTGAGCTTATTATCCGAGGAATAATACAAACCGAGCAGCGCCACACGGCTTTGCCGTCGTTCGAGATTCACATCCAGATTTCGCAGAATCGCATCTTCGGCATCGTCATAGCGACCACTTCGCTGCAGTACGTTGGCACAAATCAAATTGGCCTCCCAGGCTTCTGAGGAATACGACATGGCCAGCCGCGCAGTCTCGGCAGCAGATGGCTGGCTGAGAAATGCCTGAATGATCGAGCGATTCGCCATGCCGGCCGCCAGCATTTCGTCCTTGCGAAAGTGACCATTACCAATTCGGACCAGCTTCTCGTACGTTTCATTCGCGGCGAATAACTGCCCCATCGACTGCTGTGTCCGGGCAACGTAATACCAATAGGGAGGATAACATTCCATGAACCCTTCCATCCGCTTCAAGACACGCAACCGCACCCCCGGATCGGGTTCGCGCTGCGCCTGCTCCAGTTTGTCGAGGTCGTCACTGCGAACCAACCAACGGTCCGGGATCTTTTTCGCCCGCGCCATTTTCCAAGAAACGTCCAGAAATTGACTCGATTTATCGACGACCGAGTTCATCTGTTTCTTATCGACCTGCCAGATGTCGAGCTCGTGACTCGCCGACTGGTTCCGGTGATCCCACCAGCTGTTCGCCCCGGTGCGGACTGCCGAGACGTACTGGGCGGTTGCGACTTGGGCCATGATTTCAAAGGTATTGATTCCCAAGTCACGCTGGAAGGCGCGCGAGTACCGTTCACGCAGCACGATCCGCTCACGATCGGCAATTTGGACGCTGGAAATTTCGTCGAGTACGGACGAATAGAGCTTTAAAACTTCCTCATCGGCAATGCCGTTCAAATCGAGATGATTGAGGATCTTTTCCTGTTCCTCCATCAGGACGCGAATGGACGGATTCCGCCGAATTCGGTGCAGTGCCGCTCGACTATAGTTCAAGGCGACCGCGACCGCTCGACGCTGTTCGTCCGTGGTCGTTTCGTCGGCATGCGCCGGAGTTGTCGCATGAGCCGGTACCGCCGCATGAGTCGGGGTCTCGGGATACGCAGGGGCCTCACCTTGGGCGAGCAGTCCCCAACCCAGAAGCAATGCCAATGTCACGACGAGGGATCGCATCCCGAGGGCCATTGCTGGCCGGCAACCTGCGGCACTGCAGCAGCGGGATTGATGTCGATCGAAGGGGAACGTCGATCCGATCAAGGAAGTATTTCTACGGTAAGTGTTGTCAGTCTGTGTTGTCGGCATGGCCACCTCGTCTCCACGATGGGGTTGATAAAACCGGTCGGCCGCGCCGTCTTGGCACGTCATTTCACGAGCATCCTTGCCTCCAAACCCAATGAATTCAGGCCAACAATTCCTGGAACGGATTCTGGATAGAACACATTCCGGCGTAGGTCCCTCAATTCGATTCTTCGCGTATATTCTACCTTGCGGTCCATCAGGTGACTGAAATGAGCTTTCCAATTGAGTGGAAACCAGGCGAAAAAACGAGCCGACTTACAGTATTGTTGGGTTACGTGAACTTGATGGGCCGTGACGATCAGGAGAAATGGGTTGAATCGTCGTCGGGGAGTTGGTCCGATGGCGATCACGACTGGCAGGGATTGGGGTGTCTACGAAACTTTTGCGGGGTGATGGCAAATCTGGAAGCAAAGCATCTGCGGGGAAACGCCAGCATCATGAATTGGACTGCCGATCCTGAGCAATTGGCCGTCGATCGCTTTCGGCAGAAACCGCCGTCGCCATCGGCCGTACCCATTTGCTGTAGCCTTTGCCGTAAAAAAGGATTGCCGTAAAAAAGGATGCGCCTCAGCTCTGCCACTTGGTTTTATTGCAGCGACCGCTTGAAGGAGGTATCTGCGGGGTTTTGCTGCTTCAATCTTC
Source organism: Schlesneria paludicola DSM 18645 (assembly GCA_945869955.1). GTDB lineage: Bacteria > Planctomycetota > Planctomycetia > Planctomycetales > Planctomycetaceae > Schlesneria > Schlesneria paludicola_B. The sequence goes on along the minus strand of CAMBQP010000024.1, from coordinate 24,062 downwards.
TCGTATCATGATGGTCTGTGTCCCCTGTCTACTTGCTTTCGCTTTACGAGTAACAGACTTTCAGAGAAATATCACCCGGCCGGGTTCAGCACTGTTTGTCCCAAAGCGGCCAAGCGGTGGCATATTTTCTCGTGCTCGAATTGCAAAAGTCGAAGAGCACTGCTTCTCCGAAGACTCCGAAGAAGTGGCACCCGACTAGGTTCGGTACCGGACAGGAACAGTCTCTTCGCTACAAACTCGCCCGCTTCGCCACCAATCTTTCATACTTCGGCAATTCGCCAATCAGTGGTGCGACATAATTGTGAAACGCTTCGGTCACTCCAAAGCCATCGTCCGAGATAAAGTGGTCGGGCATCGGTCGCTCGTGATTCGCGACTTCACTCAACGAAATCGTCCCGAAGCCGATTTCATAGTGCTCAGGGGTAGGATTCAGCCGATTCATGGTGACCATGACCCCCCCCTCCCCCTGTGTGGCGAGCCGGACGGCCTCTTGACCACAGGCAAACGCTTCATCGAAGTCGAGTTTGACACCCCGGTCTGCGGCACACATGGGGAGCGATTCCGTGACCTGGAATTCGCCTCGCCAGCCAAATTCGTCGGCGATCATGCGGTGCAGCATCATCGCCGCACTGGTCCCTCCCATCGCACCAAATTCCACATTGCCAAACTTGTCTCGCGTCTGCGAAACACTGACCGGCGTGCCGTCCGCGTTGGTAATCCCTTCACCACAAACAATGCTCACAAAACCGTGCTCTTCATGGGTGGCCGCAACCGCCCTGAGGAAACGATCTCGATTAAAGGGGCGTTCGGGGAAGAGGATCAGGTGTGGAGGTGTGTCGTTGCCAAAACGGGCACAACCGGCGGCGGCGGGGAGCCAACCGGCGCTCCGACCGATCGACTGGAAGATGACAAACTGATCGACCTTCTGCATGTCTCTCGCCAACACCCCCGCTTGCAGCACACTCAACGCCACATAACGGGCGGCACTGGGGTAGCCGGGAGTATGGTCGGTCCCGTGCAGGTCATTGTCGACCGTTTTCGGGACACCGACCCCGACCATCTCGTGGCCATGCTCGTTGGCATATTTCGTCACTCGATGGATCGTGTCCATCGTGTCGTTACCGCCAATCATGAAGTAGTAACGAATGTTGTACTTCTGTAATTGTTTCAGCACGGCGGGAAAATGTTCCTCTTTCAGCTTGAGACGACTCGATCCCAGGGCACTCCCCGGTGTCGAACGAAGCCCGCTCAAGACGGCGGGGGACTCGCTGCCGAGATCGACCAGAAAGTCATTGAGCACCCCTTCGATCCCGTATCGCATCCCGAAAACGCGTCCGATCGTCGGGGCCGAAAGAGCCCCCTCAATCACACCTGCTAACGAGGAATTGATGACGGAGGTAGGTCCTCCGGATTGTCCGACCAGTACGTTGCCTTTTGACATCAGAGATCCCCTCTTCGCAAATTTCACTGGGCGTCACGACAGGTCGATTGAACGGAAACACCTGTGGCACGCCACTTTTTTTGATCGCTCATTTTGATCGCTCATCACGAATGATCCCAGCGGAAATCACGACCCGAATTGCCCGTCGCCACCTTTACGCCTGAAACCACTCCCGCCAAACCCATGGCTTTCCGGCAAGTAGATTAACCGAGCGCTCGACAAGTTGGAATTGAGGCAGCCTGGGAACGCATCCCTCGTGCAAATTTGAGAAACGGAGGCCGAGTGGATTCGGTTGTGGGATTTTCTGGATAAGATTCTTGCACTTTGCGTCGACGATTGGCATTCTTGGCAGGAAGCTCCTGTCGATTCACTCTTCTGTATCGAGGTATCATCTTGTCTTTTCAGCCCTCGCTACCCTTACCCGTGCTGTTGCTGCTGCTGCTGATTGTGGTCACACCGGCCCAAGCGGAGAACTGGCCGCGGTACCGGGGGGCCGATGGATCGGGAGTCTCGCAGGAAACCGGGTTCCCAGCCGAGTGGAGTCAGGGAGATTATGAATGGGTCACGGAACTCCCCGGCGAGGGGCACTCGTCCCCGGTCATCTGGGATCGTCATCTGTTCGTGACAACCGCAACAGACGAAGGGCGAATACGGTATTTGATGTGTCTGGATGCGATCACGGGAAAGCCGCTGTGGACGCGTCCCTCAGGGTTTAACTCGAACCCCAAACATAGCAAAAACAGTTTTGCTTCGAGCACTCCGGCGACCGATGGGGAACAGGTCTACGTCACCTTTGCGGACGAAGAGCGATTCGGGCTGGCCGCTTATGACTTCGAGGGGAAACTCGTCTGGCGAAACTGGCTCGGCCCGTATCTCAGTCGCCACGGCCAAGCGACTTCGCCCATTGTTTTCGAAGATCTGGTGATCATTCCCAATGATCAGGATGGCCCCAGTTCGATCGCGGCCTATGATCGTCGCGATGGACGCCTGGTCTGGAGCTCGTTGCGAGCGTCACGCGAAGCCTCGTATGCCACTCCACTGATCATCGAGCCGACTGGTCAAAAACCCCAGCTGATCTGTCTGAGTGGTGCCAGTGGTTTAAGCAGTCTTGACCCCTGGTCGGGCGAACTGAACTGGTCGACCGCCGATTTGCCCGCTCGAACGGTGGCGTCGCCGACATATACGTCGGGATTGCTGTATGCGATTTGTGGGCAGGGTGGAAAAGGGGTGCGGATGATTGGTGTCGACCCCAGTGGAAAAGGGGATGTCGAGGCGACTCACGTGAAGTTTCGCCGCGAAAAGGATCTTCCCTATGTACCAGCGGTGGTTGGCACCGGCGAATCGGTCTTTCTCTGGACGGATAACGGGGTGGTGATTTGTCTGGATCCCAAAACCCAAGAGACGCGCTGGCAGGAACGTGTCGGTGGAAACTTCAGTGGGTCCCCGATTTGCGTCGACGGAAAACTTTACTGTATTGAAGAGTCTGGCAAAGTCATCGTGGTGAGTGCCGGGACGAAGTTTGAGCGGCTTGGCGAAAATCCGATTGGGGATCCGAGTTATTCGACCCCGGCGGTCGCCAACGGAAGAATGTACCTGCGATCCCATCATCGATTGTCTTCATTGCGAGCCAAATCGGCGGAGTGACCTGCGTTGATTTACTAGATCAAATTGAAACGAAGGAGCAAAAATGCCCGCATGGCCTGGTGGCCCCTGCCCGAAATGTGGCGACGATATGCCTCTGAATATGATTCACTGCCGAACATGTCGTCATTTATTGAATCCCGAGCTCGAACGCAGTAGCGTGGAAATCCCTGCATTTTTCCCCTTGCAGGAGGTCGATACGCTGGTGGAGCTGATACCGAATGGACGGTTTATCGAGTGCAGCAGCTGTCGAAAAGAGCTGAAAATCCATCGCAAATACCTGGGTGAGCGAGTTCAGTGTAAATTTTGTGCAGCCGATTTTCGCCTTGATCCGACCAGCCCGGAGGTGAGATCCACCGATTCTTATGGAACCTGCCCGCATTGCAACGAAACGCTGCGATTCGATAGCAAATATATTGGCTCAAAAGTTGCTTGTCGTTTTTGTCAGGGAAAAGTTCATATCGTGTTTCCCGGTTGAGGTAGTGATCCTGTGTTGGGCGGGAAAGGGAGGGGGATAATGGTTTTGCACGAAGTTGGTCGAGGGCCTCACGGCGTGTTCCGCGAATTGGCTCAGGGGAAAATTGCCGTGACGGCGAGAATTTTTGATCAAAGAGACTTGCGAGACGATTCGGTCGATTGGATAATTCGCGAGCTTCGTCCCAAGGCAATCCCCATCTCGAATTTCTCATCGATTGTAAATCAGATTTTCATGAAGGCCTGCTTCGGTCGCCACAACGGGGCGCGGTTGGATTTTCGGTTTTAATGTTGTAGTTTTTTGGAGATTTCAGATGGTTAACGAGCGAAGTCGGATTCGGCAAAGAGGATTCACGTTGATTGAACTGCTGGTGGTAATTGCCATCATCGCTGTTCTGATTGCATTGCTGCTTCCCGCCGTGCAGCAAGCCCGCGAAGCAGCCCGGCGAACACAGTGCAAAAACAACCTGAAACAACTTGGGTTGGCACTGCATAACTACCACGACCTGTATAATAAGTTTCCCAATTCCTACATCGCTGTCATCAACGGCACTCCGGTCGACAACAACGTTTCCGGGATCGGCACCAAGTTGTTGCCGTACCTCGATCAGGCCAATCTGTACAATCAATGGAACAGCTCGGTACCTGCCACCAATGTTCCTGGGAACTACAATGCAGCTGCCTGTGCGGCAAACATGTCTGTCCTCGCGACACAACTTACGATGTGGAAGTGCCCTTCGGTTCCTGCACCGGCGATCAGCACCGCGATCTATCTTCAAGGCGTTTTTGGGGCCTTTCCACCGGCAACATGGAGTGTTCCCATGGCCCGTGGTGACTACTCGATCAATTCGGGTGTGCGTGACGGCTACGCAATGTACACCTTCAGCGGCAACGTGGGTGGCCAGCGAAATGGACCGACCACCGTTGCCTCGTACGGTGGTGGGTGCATGGGATTAGCCGACATCACCGATGGGTCCTCGAATACAATTATCTTCGGTGAACGAACCGGTAGCACCAATCTGTACAACAAAACCAAGCCGATGACCGCCGCCTCGGTGATTGCCAGCGAAATGTACCTGGGGGCCGGCTACGGTGCTGTCACCAACGGGATTGGCTGGGGAGATGTTTTGATCGGTGAAAACTGGATCAATGGTGCGAATCAGGACGGAACCCAGTCGGCTCAAACGGTCAACGGAAATACGAGCGGCGGTGGCGGCCCCTGTGCGATCAATTGCTCGAATGCTCGTGGTAACTTCCACTCGTTTCACGTCGGTGGGGCTTCATTCCTGATGTGCGATGGCTCGGTCAAGTTTGTCAGTGAGAACGTTTCTCCTGTCAACTTTGGTGGGGCACTGACTGCAGCCAAGGGCGAAACATCCCAGCTGGATTAGTGCGAGTTGCTTTGCTGCCTGACGTTTTGTGACGGGCATCGCCCATCCGAAAAAATCGGATGGGCGAGCTCGTTTTTTATGATGTGCGAACATCCCAAACGATGACCATAGAGGGAATTCCATGCGACAGTATCACTCGGGGAGAACACTCTCGGGGACAACAATTCTTTTCGGCTTGCTATTGTGTGGCTTTTGTCTCGGGTGCGGCGAAAAGAAAGATCCAACCCAGAAGAAAACATTCAAGGTGACGGGAAATCTCACCGTGGATGACAACGTTCCTGAAACGCCATTGCAACTGGCTTGCTACCCCAAAGACCGAACCCCCGAACCGGGTGAAATTCTCCCCTCGTGCAACTCGACACTGGAAGGAACGTTTCAGTTCATTACCTACAAGGAAGGTGATGGTGTCCCGGAGGGTGATTACGTCATTACCGTGACCTGGAAGGACTATAATCCCATCACTCGGACTTACGGCAAGGTCGATAAATTGAACGGTCGTTATAGTGATCCCAAGAAAACAACGATCGAGTTCACCGTTGACAACGCATCCGTTGACCTGGGAACGATCGAGCTCAAGACCAAGTAGTCCGATTGCCAGCAGCAGAATTCCGGTTTGTTCTACAAACGTCGTTCTCCGAATGTGGTCAGCTGGCCGCTGATTTTTCTCATCCCCCCACAGGAACCCTCGTACATGATTCCCCGATCACTTCGGTTTGTTTGTTTGCTCACGCTGTTTCTGGTCGGGTCATCGACCTCGACGCTGCTCGCCCAGCAACTCCCCTCAGCGGTTTCATCCCCGTTACATGATTACCTCGCCATTCCCGATTCGGTCTATGGCTGGAAGATGATTGAAAAGATCGAAAATCCGCTCGGCACGATTTACGACATCGAGCTGACTTCGCAAGCCTGGATGGATATGACGTGGAAGCATGTCATGATGGTCTATGAGCCCAAGCAGTTGAAGCACAAAGACCACGTTCTGCTGTTTATTACCGGGGGTGGCCACCTGAATAAACCGAATCAGGGGGACCGGACGATGGGCCTGTTGATGGCCCAACTTTGTGGCGCTCGTGTCGCCATGTTGCATCAAGTCCCCAATCAGCCTTTGCTGGGTGGCCGTAACGAAGATGACCTGATCACCGACACCTTCCTGTTTCAACTGGCGACCGGCGACAAGCGTTGGCCCTTGCTGTTTCCGATGGTGAAAAGCGCCGTACGCGCAATGGATTGCGTGGAACAACTCGCCGTCAAAGAGTGGGGTTCTTCGGTCAAAGGTTTTGTCGTCACCGGTGCCTCAAAACGTGGCTGGACCACTTGGCTGACGGGTGCCACCGATAAACGCGTTATCGGCATCGCCCCGATCGTGATCGATACCCTCAATTTCCCCAAGCAGATGGAATACCAACTGGAGACTTGGGGTCGTTACAGTGAACAGATCGAAGACTACGAGCGAAAAGGGCTGATCAAGCACCTGAAGGAAGATCCCGAATTTCCGCTCTGGCGCTGGGTCGATCCCTGGTTCTATCGTGCCCAATTGACGCTTCCCAAGCTGATTATCAACGGGACCAACGATCGTTACTGGGCAGTCGATGCACTGAACCTCTATTGGGATGATCTGAATGGGGCCAAATACATTCGCTATGTGCCGAATGCCGGACACAATCTTGGCGGGGGGCGTGAAGCTGCACTCACCACACTGGCGGTCTTCTTTCAGCATGTCGTCGAAGGGAAGCCGGGGCCCGAGGTCGATTGGAAGCATGAAACGAATGGAAATACGTTCCAGCTGAAAATCAAATCCGATCTCCCCCCTGCCGCAGTCAAGCTCTGGGCCGCATCCTCATCGACCAAAGATTTTCGCGAAGCGAAATGGAACTCGACATCGATCAAGGAAACAAGCGGCTCGTTTGTTGGCGAAGTTCCCAAACCCGACCAAGGCCATGTCGCCCTGTATGGCGAGGTCTTGTTTCATGCCTATGGACATGAATACTCGATCACCACGCAGATTCGCCGCGAGTAAACCGGTAAGACGAGTCCGTCGACACAATGCCGTCGGACTGCTGTAAGATTTCCCGGGTAAGATTTCCCGGGTAGCATCTCCCAGGGAAGCAGGCCGCTCCAAGTCGCTTGCTTCCCTGGGTTCGTTTCACCCCTCGGGTGCAGCCGTAACCGGTGACCTGACTCCGCCGCGCGCGTGACCCCCTTCCATCCACTCCATTCGCTGGCCTCTCAATTATTTTGACATTCACTGACATCAGCTTTCGTCGCCAGCAAAAAACACTGCAGAGCAAAAAATACTGTAGGACTCGATCTTGCGAAAAACAGGAATGAGATTCGCTCGGTATACTCTGGCTGAGGTATCCTTCCGCTGAGGTATACTCTGGCTGAGGTATCCTCCCGCTGAGGTATTCTCCCGCTGAAACGGAGGTTCCTGATGTCAATTTCTCGCTCGGATCACGATGGGTCGGCGGCGCGGATGCGTAATCGTCCTGAAAAGAGAACAGTCGGTTCGAGGAACGTGATGGCCGCTCATGCACTTGCTTCCGAGTCCGTTCTCCAATCCCTTCAGAGCAATCCGCAAACGGGGCTTCCGGCAGCGGCAGTCGAGGCAGCCCGGCAGACTCATGGCTGGAATGAGCTGGCACAGTCCGAGCTTGAACCCGCCTGGAAGCGGTTGGCCCGGCAGTTCGAGGATGTTGTTGTCTGGATTTTGATCTTCGCCGCAGTGATTTCGGGGGTGACGGGTGACTGGACCGACGCGCTCGTTATCCTCGCGATTATCCTGCTGAATGCCATGCTTGGCTTTCTCCAGGAAGATCGGGCCGAACGGGCTTTGGCTGCTTTGCAGCAACTGGCCGCCCCGATGGCCAGGGTCATTCGCGCAGGACAGCTGATGGTGGTTCCCTCGCGGGAATTGGTGCCGGGAGATCTCGTCCTCTTCGAGGCGGGGGACCAGATTCCCGCCGATTTGCGATTACTGACCACATTCGCGGTCCGGCTCCAGGAAGCATCACTCACGGGTGAGAGTCTTCCCGTTGAGAAAGCAGCAGAAGTAGTTTTACCCGCAGAGACTTCGCTCGCCGATCGGCGGAATATGGCTTACATGACCACCGTGGTTGCCAACGGTCAGGGCCGGGGGCTGGTGGTGGCGACCGGGATGCAGACCGAGATCGGGCGGATTGCGGGAATGCTGCAGACATCCCAGCGTGAACCGACACCCCTGCAACAACGACTGGCGAAACTGGGTCGAGTCCTCGTCTCGGTCTGCCTGGCTCTGGTTGGCCTCAATTTTGGACTGGGATTGGTCCGGGGCCGCCCATTGCTTGAAGCCTTGCTCTCGTCAGTCAGTCTGGCTGTGGCGGCGGTGCCAGAAGGATTGCCCGCCGTGGTGACCATGGCCTTGGCATTAGGACTGCAGCGGATGGCGCGACGCAATGCGCTGATTCGCAAACTTCCCAGCGTCGAAACACTCGGTTGTGTGTCGGTGATCTGTTCAGACAAGACCGGAACACTGACGCGTAACGAGATGACCGTGCGAGAAGTTCTGACTGCGGAATTTTCCTATCAGGTCAGCGGGACCGGCTATGAACCTGTCGGTCAGTTCCGAACGGTAACGCATGGGGTCGAACAGGTTGTGAACCCACAAGCGGACGAAAGCTTGCTGCTGGCGCTGCGCATCGGAGCCTACTGCAATCATGCCGAGGTCCAGCCGGGAGAATCCGAAGGGGTCTGGAAAATCATCGGTGATCCGACGGAAGGGGCACTGATCGTGCTGGCCATGAAGGGGGAATTCATGTCCACCCAGCCCCCCCCGCAAATTCTGGAAGAGCTCCCCTTTGATTCAGACCGTAAACGGATGTCGGTACTGATTCGTGACTTTTCCGAGCAGCGAATTCAATTGACGAAGGGAGCACCCGAGCACATTCTGGCATGCTGTCAATTCGAACAGCGCCAGCAACAGCGGATCCCCTTAACGGATCAGCGGCGTCAGGAATGGCTTGAGGCCAATAGCGAAATGTCGTCACGGGCGCTGCGAGTCCTCGCGCTCGCCTGTCGACAGGACGACGGGCACATCCCGCGTATCGACGAAAACGAGCTCACATTTGTCGGGCTGGTCGGGATGATTGATCCGCCCCGTGATGAGGTCAAGCAGGCGGTCGCGCGGTGCCATGCGGCAGGAATTCAGCCCGTGATGATTACAGGGGATCATCCAGGGACTGCGTGGGCGATTGCGAGAGAACTCGGCATCGCCCTGTCATCCGATCACGTCGTGACCGGCCAGGAACTGGAAGCCCTGTCTGACGAGGAATTGACCGATCGCGTCGCCGGTTATCGTGTTTATGCGCGTGTCTCTCCTGAGCACAAGTTGCGGATTGTGAAAGCATGGAAGCGGTGCGGTGCGATCGTGGCCATGACGGGTGACGGGGTGAATGACGCTCCTGCGGTCAATGCGGCGGATATCGGGATCGCGATGGGGGTCACCGGAACCGATGTCACCCGTGCCGCCTCGTCGATGGTCCTGATGGATGACAATTTCGCTTCGATTGTGGATGCCGTTGAGGAAGGCCGTGCGATTTATGACAACATTCAAAAGTTTCTGCTGTTTCTCCTGTCGTGTAATGCGGGAGAATTGCTGTTGATGCTGGTCTCGTCGGTGCTGGGCTGGCCGATTCCGCTCTTGCCCGTGCAGTTACTCTGGATCAACTTGGTCACAGACGGGCTGCCGGCACTTGCATTAGCGATGGAGCCGCCGGAACCCGGTATCATGCAGCGTCGACCCCGCCCCGCTCGACAAGAAATTCTCTCGTGGGGTTTAGCGGCCACCGCTTTGTTTCAGGGGATGCTGTTGGCGACAATCGGACTGATCACGTTTTCGTGGTTCCAAGGCGAGGGACCCCAGCAGCTTGCTCACGCTCGTGGACTGACGTTTTGCGTCGTGGTCTATGGCGAGTTGTTTCGGGCTTTGGCCGCTCGCAGCCAGACTTGGACATTCTGGCAACTGGGGCCACTCACAAACCCCTCCCTGTTCGGAGCGGTCATCGTTTCGGCACTCTTACAAGCCGCCATCGTTTCGATACCGCTGTTCCAACCCGTTTTTCAGACGAGCTCGCATTCGTGGTGGGAATGGACGATCCTGGCGTTGCTCGCGTTAACACCCGTTACCGTGATTGAAGTCGGGAAAATCATCCGGCAATTTTGGGGTATGACGTCGGGAACACCCCGGTGAGGGGTATTCCCGGTTTTGCGACATGCGATGCACGTCATGAATTGGACGGCATCAACTGGACGAGCTGGACGGCATCAGCTGGACTTACTCGGCAGAGCTGCAGCCATGGTTTCGAGCGTTGGCAGGATGGGCGAGACAAAGCCGACCGGCTTCACGGTCAAGATACTGCAGTCGCAGTGATCAAGCACCTTTTCTGCGGTGTTGCCGAGCAGCAGTCCCTGGATTCCGCTGCGGCCGATCGTACCGATCGCGATCAGGTCCGCCTGTCGATGTTTTGCCAGCTGCTTGATTTCCTGCCAGGGTGTTCCGAGCGAAAGGTGCGACCGTATTAAGCCCGGATCGACGTGCAGCGAATCAATAAAGTGGTCGAGTCGATGTTTTGCCTCTTGATTGACCTGGTCCCGTACAGACAGTTGCCCAGAAATTCCCGCCAGAATTTCTTCGGGGACATCCTGAATGTCAATCACGTGCAACAAATGGAATTCTGCCGCAGATTGTTTGGCAATCCAGAAAGCCTCAAGCACGGCTTCGCGACTGACCTCAGAGAAATCCGTTGCCGCGAGCACCACTTTTGGGGGGATTTGCTGTTCGTGTTTGACGATCCAGAGTGATGTCGGACAGGTACGAATCAGGCGTTTTGCCGTGCTTCCCACGAAAATTTGCCGCCAGGCCGCCATTCCTCGGGTCCCCGTCAGCACCAGGTCGCAACCGGATTTCTGTACCTCGTGCGTAATCTCAATTGCGGGCGTTCCCAAGGTCGTCATGACCCGGATCTCCAGATCCGCAGCCTCGGCCGCCGTCACCATCGCATGCAATTTCGCTTCAGACGCTTGTGTCACTTCCCGATGGAAAAGACTTCGCTCACCATACATAAAATCGACTTTCGCCCGATACGAGGCCGATTCCACGAGCTGCCGCAAGTCCGGCAAGGTATGCAGCAAGGTGATTTTGGCACCGGACTGCCGTGCCAGGTAAACGGCTTGTCGGAAAGCCGCCTCGGCATGCGGTGAAAAATCGGTGGCGACGAGAATGTGTTGATACAGAGGATGTTCATTCGAGCCTTGCGTCATGATGTCGCCTTCAACACGGGAGAATGGAGGTCACGAGAAATTGGGATCCGGATTTCACGAAAAATGTCTGTGTCGCAGCACTCACTGCAGAATCGATGCCAAGCGGGTCAATCTTGCGAGGGAAAAACAGGCTCGCGATTGAACCCCCTTCTCAGAAATCAGTAGAATGCAATGGATACAGAGCGGTGACAGCGTCAACATAGCGATTAAGAGACAAGTTTGAACAGCGAGCACGATTTGATCACCATGATTTTGATCACCATGATTCAGGGAGTTACCAAGCGATGCGATTTCTGATCCTGTTGGCCCTCGTCGTCAGCGATTCGGTCAATTCCACCCTGCACGGGGGTGAGTTCAATCAGGTCTTGAGTATTGGTAACGTGGCCCCAGGATGGGAACGGTTGCCAGGGACCGACGGCAAGCCGCACTCGTTCCAGGATCTGAAAGACAAAGAAGCGATCGTCCTGGCCTTTACCTGCTTAAGTTGCCCGACTGCGGTCGATTACGAAGCCCGTTTTCAGCAACTGGCCAAACAGTACGGCGGCACCAATTCCAAAGTCGGCTTTGTCGCCGTCTGCGTGAATCAGGTTGCCGCAGATCGCCTGGATAAATTAACGCTGCGAGCCAATCAGCAAAAGTTGGCGTTCCCCATTCTCTATGACGAATCTCAAAAAATCGCCAAAGACTATGGTGCCATGTTCACCCCCGAGTTCTTTGTCCTGAATCAACAGCGAAAAGTGGTCTACATGGGGGCCATGGACGATGCGACCGACCCCGAAAAGGTGACACAACGGTATGTCGAAGCGGCACTGATCGCCGCACTGAAGGGGGAAACCCCTGCGGTGAAAGAGACCATCGGACGAGGGTGTCGAGTTCGTTATGCGAAAGAACGGAATTAGTTTTCAGTTTTCAGTTTTCAGTTTTCAGTGTTGCGATCCGGGGAGTGATGCGGCGACCAGGGCCGCTTGACCCACGCAGATTCCGCCGTCGTTGGCTGGGACGAGTTGATTCATCAGCAGGCGGATGCCAGGCACCAGTCCCAAGCCTTCGGTGATGGCTTCGAGTAACAGTTCGTTCTGAAAGACACCCCCTGAGAAGACGACGGTTTTTGTTTTGTTCTCTACGCAGAATTTGCGGACTTGATCCACCGTCGCAAGCGCCAGCGCTGCGTGGAATGCAGCGGCCATTTCCGCAATCGGTCGGCCAGCGATGCGATCGGAAATCAAAGCCTGTAGCAGCGGTCGAGGATCCAGATGGGGGAAAGGATAGGGACACTGCGGCGTCGCAGGGCGAGCCAGATTTTCCAGCCAGATCGCTGCCTGACCTTCAAAGCTCATTTCACCCACAAAACCGACCAGCGCTGCGACCGCATCGAATAGCCGCCCCACCGAGGTTGACGTGTAACAACGCACGTTTTTCTTCACCAACTGAACGGCGTCGGTGTAGCGCTGCGGGAAAAAAAAGGGAGCGGCCTGCATCTCTGGAAGATTGTCGAGTTCGGCCAGAAAGCCCGCAGCGGCCTGAGCCGGAAATTTCGCTGCGGCGTCGCCACCGGGAATGCGAACGGGCCGCAACGAGCCACACCGAGTAAACCCCTGGCGAACGCTCCCCACAAAAAATTCACCACCCCAGATCGTGCCATCCGTCCCATACCCCATTCCATCAAAAGCGACCCCAACCACTCGTTCGTCCAACAACTGGTGTTCCGCCAGCACGCTGGCCAGATGCGCGTGGTGGTGCTGGATGCCCCTCCGCTGTGCCAGCGGAAATCGGCCCGCAAAGTGGGTCGAGCGAAATTGTGGGTGCAAATCATGCACGACAATGAGGTCCTCCTGCGGGACCTGATACATGTCGAGCAGGTCATGAACGGTCTCGACAAACGATCGTTCGGTCTCGAGGTCATCAAGGTCGCCCAGATGCTGACTGACCAGGACCTGACCATCAACCACCAGGGCAATCGCATTCTTCAGGTCACTCCCCAAGGCGAGGATTGGTTGCGTTGCAGGCAACTGGCAAACGGCAGCCGGTGCAAAACCACGACCACGGCGAATCATCAGCGGACGGTTTCCCCGCACGGTGATCACCGAATCATCCACACGCCGGGCAATCGGACGCTGACCAATCAGCAGCGCATCAGCCAGTCCTTCCAATTGGTCAATGGCGTCATCGTCGCGAAACGGGATCGGTTCGCTCGCACGATTACCACTCGTCAGCACCAAAGGACTGGGTGCTCCTGCCGCGAATAGCAAGAGGTGCAGCGGTGAGGAGGGGAGCATCACCCCGAGCGACCCGTTTCCTGGTGAGATTGCTGGTGAGATTGCTGGTGAGATTGCTGGTGAGATTGCTGGTGAGACTGCTGGTGAGACTGCTGTCAGTTCGATCCGGGCGGGAGCGATCACAATCGGTCGCGCCACGTGCTGCAGCCAATACTCGTGCAGGCCCGTCAGCATCACGTAACGACGAACCTCGGTCAGATCGCAGGCTAATAAAGCAAAAGGACGCGCTTTGCGGAATTTCCGTTTCCGCAGTTCCGTCACCGCCGCCGAGTTACAGGCATCGCAGGCCAGATGATAACCCCCCAGCCCTTTCAAGGCGACAATTTTCCCTTGTCGCAATAATTCTGCGGCCCGATGAATGGCGCGGTCGCTCTGATCGAGGCAACGATCTTCCTCGATCAACGAATAGCCAGGTCCGCAATCGGCACAGGCCACGGGTTGGGCATGATGCCGACGATCGCCGGGATTGTCGTAATCTTGCTGACATTTTTGACACAATGGCCAGGCCTGCATGGTGGTCCGTGCGCGGTCGTAGGGAAGCCCTTCGATCAAGGAATAACGTGGTCCACAGTGGGCACAATTCAGATACGGATAGTGATAGCGGCGGTCTGTGGGGTCGCTCAGTTCCCGCGTACACTCGGCACAGATCGATAAGTCAGGAGCGATTCCCGTCGTTGGGGCCTGATGACGATGGCTTGGACGAATTTGAAAATCGGCAAACCCTTCCGGGGCGACGGTGCGGATGTTGGTTTGACGAATGCAAGCCGCTGCGGGGGGAGTCGCCTGCAACTGAGTCAGAAACGATGCGAGTGCTGCCGCAGACCCTTCCGCATGGATTTCGACCCCCGCTTCGCCATTGAGCACCCAGCCCCGGACGTGATGCTGGGCCGCCAATTGGTAGACAAACGGGCGAAATCCGACCCCTTGAACAACCCCCTGGATCGAAATCCGGCGAGCGACGAGTTCATGAGCAGGGTGTGCGTCGTTCATGGGGAACCGATAGCGCTGCAGGGGACGTAGAACGGTTTTGGACCCTTATCATCTTGATATCATCACGAATTTTCCCGATCGCAACAGGCTGCCGAAAATAAATCGTGTTGTGAACAACGGGCTGCGGGTAATCGTTCACAGCTCGGGGACTGGCTCATGTTTCCCGCGACCAAGTGAAGATCCGCCAAATCGCTCAAACCATTCACTCAACGTTTTGCCGGAAAAACGGTCCCTGTTCCCCTCACTTCGCTGTGAGCGGTTACGGGCTGCGGTGACGTTACAAACCCTTCCCGTGGCAAAATTCCGCAACTTCCGCGATGGGGAAATTCGAGTTGCGACAAATAACGATTGACCACGGTCCCGGTGCGTCCTACTCTATTGTGGTGTAAAGGTTTGTTTTCATGGGGAGCATGAACTCCGAAATCGGTTTCGAAGGTTCCCTGATGTTGGGAGAAGTCCCAAGGTCCCGCGCAAGCGGTTGATGATCGAAAGCCGGGTTGGCCAAAATCGGTTTGCCGCCACGGTGCTTGATTTGGGAAAGGAATTGATCGGTAGATCGCAGTTATGGAGCAGGCTCCCTCCCGGTTTGATGATTTGGGGCTCAGTCAGGATTCGTTGTTCTCGATTAAGAGAGCCGGATTTACTGCACCGAGTGCCATTCAGGCCGCTTTTATCCCCATTGCCCTGTCTGGTCGCGATTGTATCGGACAAGCACGCACAGGTACCGGCAAAACCGCAGCGTTTGTGCTGCCAATTCTGGATCTGATTGATCTCAGAGACCCACGTACTCAGGCCCTGGTGCTGACACCGACCCGAGAACTCAGCCAACAAGTGGCTGATGAAGTGGAACGACTCGCCTTCAAATGCGAAGTGACAACCGCTTGTTGTGTCGGTGGTCGACCGATCCATCAGCAAATCCGTCGCTTGCAGGAAGGGGCCCAGATTGTGATTGGCACCCCTGGTCGAGTGATCGATTTGATGGGTCGCCAGTTACTCAAGATGCCCGATTTAAAAATCGTGGTGATGGACGAAGCGGACCGAATGCTCGATATCGGCTTTCGGCCTGATATCGAAAAGATCTTGCGACAGTGCCCAGAAAGCCGCCAGACGTTATTGTTATCGGCGACACTCCCCCCACCCGTCGAGCGACTGGCGCGACGCTACATGCGTGACCCCGAGCGGATCGATGTTTCGGCCTCGAATGTCGCCCATGAAACGATTGACCAGTATTACGTCACGGTCGACCACCAGCGAAAATTTGGGACGCTGGTCCGATTGCTTGTGCAAGAGCGACCGCAACAGGCGATCGTCTTCACGCGAACCAAGCGAGGTGCCGAAGAGGTGCACCGCAGGTTTGCCGGGCGACTGCCGCAGATGGCCTTTATTCACGGTGATCTGGCACAAAGTGCCCGCGACCGGGTAATGCGGCAGTTTCGCGATGGTGCAATTCGCCTATTAATCGCCACCGATGTGATGGGACGCGGGATCGATGTCAGCGGCATCTCTCACATTATTAACTACGATATCCCTGAAGACTGCGATGACTATGTGCATCGGGTCGGACGAACAGGCCGACTTTCCTCGACCGAAGGACACGGGGCGGCAATCACCTTTGTTGCTCCCGATGAAGGCCAGCAACTGACCAGCATCGAAATGCGGATCAACAAAATCCTCGAAGCGTATCCGCTGACCGGGATTGATCCGATCGAATCCCGCCGCAAGATCCGACACGTCGATGATTCACCCCCACCCATTTCGCGTAAGCATGAAACGAACGAAGACGATTTCTGGTCGGGGGCCTGAACGCGAACAAACCTGGAGCTGAACAAGAACCAGGGGATAAAAGACAACCAGGGTTGGAACGACATCGGCGTCTCGATCGGCAATCGCGCGTGCCGCATTAGCAATCCGTCACGGACCGGCTTACTCATCAAGCCTGGTCCGTTTTTTTACGGATCGCTTTCAGGTCGTTTGCGGGATCACTCTTGGGCCGGCCGCGAACGATTCGTCCAATGCCCTGAAGCATCCGCTCCACTGACCCAGACCCCCTTCTGATTCCAGTCCATGTAGGCATGAACATCAGCAGGAGCATAGCGGAGCGTCAGTCCACAGCGGCGGCGGGACGACCCATTCGCTTCAGAGCCATGCAACAGCAGGTCTGAATGCAACGAGATTTCCCCTGCCTTGAGGCAGTCATCAACGAACTGACCATACTGTTCGACATTTTCGATCGTCTGGTTCAACACATTATGTTCCGCCGGATCACTCGGTCGAAACGTCATGGCACCGAAGTGATGTGAGCCTGAAACGAATCGCATACAGGCATTTTCGACATCGGCATCATCCACAGCCAGCCACGCGGTGACCGCTTTTGACGGGGTCAATGGCCAGTAACTCGAATCCTGATGCCAGGCGACCTTCTTCCCATCATGAGGCATTTTGCAGAAGAAATGCGACCCCCAGCCGATCACGTTTTCACCCAGCAGATCACGCATGCAAGCGGCAATTTTAGCATTCGTGAGGATGTCCCAGACCCGGCCATACTTCAAATGAGCGGAACTGATCGAGTAGCTGTCCCCCCCTGCCGCCACCACTTTGGCCAGCAGTTCATCAAAATAGTGGCGAATGCTGGCGATCTCGTCCGCATCATAGACCCGAATTCCCTTGATATAACCGTCACGATTGAACTGAGCCACCTGTTCCACCGTCAGCACACGGGGTGACGGATTTTGAACGGGATGAAAGCTGAGATCACGGGGAATATTCGAGAGATCGTTCGGATCCAGAACCGCTTTGAATTCGGTCGGTGCAGGTGCAGTCATGAACAGGATTCCCAGAGACGCAAAATTGTGGAGGCAACTCGACCAGTAGTATATTCGCCCCGCCGAAGTTCCAAAAGAGTCAGTTTCCGGCAGCCCGCCAATTGAGTGTTCGTCGATCGTCGGCAAACAGGAAAGTTTTTGAGCAGGACTTTTGAATGGCCGTCGATTTAACGCACATCCAATCCTGAAGTTCTGGGAAATGGGTCACACAAAAAGGTGCCTCGTAAAGGTCCCATTCGGAGGGTACGCGGTGTTGGCGTCTCCGACGACGGATTCCAGCATATTCAGTCTCCCGGTCCCAGAGGTCCGTGTCTCAGTCCCAACGGGACGAAAGTAAATAGCCAGGCGGCGTAAGCCCCTGGAAATAGCCATTGGGCGTAAGCCCCTGGAAACAGTCACGACCACAATCCACAACCCCAACGGGGTGATCGTCGCATAGATTTGCGATCGATCCTCGATATGGCTAACCTGCAAAGATTGCGCGTCACATCGCCGCTACCACTTATCAATTTCGATCGAGCTCGCGTTTTTTCATCAACCAATTTTTAAGATGTTTCTGTGCAGATTCGCGAGCGATTGCGATTTCTTCCGGCGTGAGGAGATAACCATGCTTCCCGCCCCCCATGATTCTTCCCATGGGCGTTGCGTCTTTTGCCGGGTGCTTTAAGCGGAGGTTGTGCCCCAGTTCGTGGGAGAGGGTTCGCCCGAGCGAGCCTTTCATAAAAGGTTCCGGCTCGGTCAGCAATACCTTCTCGGGTGCTTCTCTTCCTCCCGTCGCTTTATCCGACCATTCCCCCACCACGACGCGATTACCGCCGAAGTCCGCAATACCCTGAAACGTCCGGCCTACGTAAGGCAAGAAATAGAGATTCATGGAATACCGATCAAACTTGGTTGGATCAACCAGTTTTTCGCAGAGGCGAATCGAGGATTCGGAATCTTCTCCCCGTTTAATATTCGTGAGTTGTTTGACGATCTGATCTCGCTCTGGGGATTGGGAAATGGTCTCCTCGGACACGCTTTCGCAGAGGAAACGAATCTTCGCCTGCATCCAGATCCGGTTGACCTCGGGAAGCAGGACCTGTTCCACTTGGTCTTTCGTCACCCAATTCTCGAGTTTTTCCCCCTCGACAATCTGTGTGACACCCCTCACAAGATGGAATCGAACCGGCAACTCCAGTACGTCCTCTTCGTTCGCGTCCACGAAACCAACACCAAATAACGAGATGGCGGCAGTGAACCAAATACGGATTCGCAGGAAACGCGGCCCGAAAAGATCAGCGTATCTCACGCCCAAGACGCCAATCGGTTGGTTCCACCCCCGTCGAGAAATGCACTGCGTTTGAATCTCATTGATCATCACATTCACTGATTGCCTCAAATCAAAAAAACGCGAATTTAAAACCATGGAATACTATGAGATTTTGTCGGAGTCAGCAACATGCCGCGTTACGCGGATCACGAATCGGACATGGATTCATGATTGCTTGCTGAGCGGTGCTCTCCAATCGTGCAATTGATTTTTTCGTACAAGCCACGATCCACGCTCTGTTACGGAGGGTCGGTTGCTGAGTGTTTCCGATAAGGATCGCGGGGATCGCAATCGAATCATCAGCGTCCGCGTGGTAAATCACAGAGAGAGGAAAATGTAGAAAGAAGGATAAGACAACAAGCAATGACGAAGAACTGCGATCCGAGGTAACCGTGGGGTCGTGACCCCCCTGCGGCACTCTTGCGTCCTGTCGACACCCCCCGCGTCGGTCGGACGCAACAACTGACAGCGAACTACCACCACCCCACGACAGATTCTGATGCTTGTCCGCTCCGGGACAAACAGTGCCGAACCTCGCGATGCATGCCACCACCAATTCAACGACCCCAGTTGGACGATATCGAGTCGCCAGACACTCCGCAAAATCGGACGAGCACCGCTTCGCCAAAGACACCGAAGCAGTGCCGACCCGCCTGCGACGCTGGCTACGGGTCAAACGATCATGATGCGACCAGTCCGTTTGACCGCACAGTTTCACCGCGCCTCGAAGAGAATCGCGTTAATCGGTGCCGATGAAACATCCGAGGGGTCATCGCGGATTTGACGATTGACAAGTGCGGGCGATGAAAATTAGCTGTTGTAACGCCACCTGAAAAGCGCGTTCCGGCTGAGATCGCTATGAGAATCAAACCCGCGTGTGGGGTTCACTATTGCCTGATCCGCAACTTAAACAATGGCACATTGCGATGAATCGTGCCGCGATCTCAATTTCGAGGCAGCGCCGGGTTCAGGCTTTCAATCCCGAGCGCAGCGAGGAGATCTTTCATCAGCGTCGCATCCTTGATCGAGTCCTTGCCGATGATCCGCACACGGGATTTGGCCCCGGCGGGAGCTTCGCTCTCGAACAATAACTCAGCAGCCCCCGGGGTTGCCGCCAGCAGCGCAAGAGGGTCATACAAGTTGAACTTGCTGACATGGCTCCAGATCTCCTCAAAATTCTCTGCGTGCGACGTCGCCTGGGTCAGTGCAGTTTTACCCGCAGGAATGTCGAGATCGACGTCAGTGAATGTCCGAAAGAACCAGGCGGGAGTCAGTGCCGGAGGCAGATGCCCCTGGTGGATCCCTTCCCACAACAGCTTCAGGGACTGTTTCTGCTGCTCTTTGAGGTAGACGCCGACCGGATGCCCGGTCGCGGCGATGCCATCATAAAAGCTGCGCGGGGCCGCCGCAGAGTATGTTGCCTCCTTGTTCACGATGACCAGCGGCAGACCAAGTTCCTGCACACGAAAATAGACGTAGTCGGCGGAAGGCTGATGCGTACTGTTGTTATAAGCACGCTTGTCGGCGATGGCGAACCCCCTGGGATCCAGACGAGGTTCCACGCCCCCCATGATCACAATCTTGGCGACTTTGCGTTGCACGAGTTCAGGATCGCTCCGCAAGAGTTCGGCCAGATCCACCATGCCCGCGTTGACGACGAGAACCGCTGAACGATCGGCAACACGGTCCAATTCTCTTTCGAGTAAAGCGAGCCCATCCGGTTCAACCACTGCGAGCGGCCTGAGCAGTGGCGTTTCGACGAACACCCGGTGATCTTTTTCCCGGCCGGCAGTCCCCTTGACATCGACCGCACCACTGCCGTCTTTGACTTCCAATTCATAGTCCACGCCGACACCCACTTGCGCGCTGTGCAGGCCCAGGTCGTCCAGCACGCTTCGAGTAAACTTCGCGCGAATCGTCCGCACTTCGCGGTTGCCGAGGGTCGTCACTGCACACCGAAGGTCGACAAACCCTTGTTGCTGAAGGTATCTCGTTTCGATCAGAACACTCAAATCATCTGGGTCCTTGTTCGGATCCGTAAACAGAAACAACGGAGCAGGCTTCTCAGGACGCGACTGGCAGAGCAATGCAATCGCACGAGCCTGCCCGGCGGTCAAAGTTACCCGCTGCGTGGCCTCGCTCACGATAGGTTTGTCTTCGCCACCGAATGACAGCCGTGCCGCAAACCCAAGGCTCAGAAGAACGCATTTGAGCACGCGGATTATGAAGATCATCGTGCCAGCATCGCGCAGATCGCTCATGGCTTCCAATCCCGTTGCTCGACCCGAGGTTGTACGCGGCATTTTGCAGAAGAACCCGTCAGACAATTCTTAGCCCCCACCGTAGAAGACTTTCCATGGATCGTGCGGGATGGCCAAAAAACCTTCTGGGATCGGTCGAAGCTGTACCTCATCGACATTCACTCGAAACTCATCCGGCAGCCGGATCGCTCGATCGGAACCGCTCTGAAAAACCTTCGCGACGTTCATGGACGCGCCCCCCGGAACTCTCCCCGCACACAATCGAGAGACAATCTATCAAAATACCCCCGGCATACAAACGTACGACACTCTATCAAAATATCCTCGGCACCCGACGAGCCCGCCTCACCTCTCTGCGTGCGCCGCCTCCACCTTGCGAGCCAGCAAGTTCCGGTCATTTTCACAGGCTCTGCCGACTGCTCGATGGCCTCCCACGTCTCGCGGAGTTCTTCGATCTCGGCTGAGCGACGTTTCTCTAAACTGACATCCCACAACTGCGTGAGGCTTCCAGCCTGAACGAGGATTCGATTTCCGTTGGAGTTGAAGCGAACGCCTCCATGGGGCTTGGCAGGCAACCAGAAGACTGCGGAGGACCATGGGGACACTGAGCTGAATTAAAAATGTGTTGCGATTTCGCTCAAGCTATCTGTGTCAGCGATTTTGACCAGTTTTGATTTGGAGCGGAATGATGGCGAGGATGGCATGAGCGGAAGTGCTTGCGTCTGTTGCGGCTGTGCATGTGATGCATCGCGTGGTTCGTTGCTGGTATCTCTTTAGCGACGATTCTGTGAGTGGCAAGAACTAGGATCACCGCAAAGTGATGATTAAAAATCAGTGACAGCGCTTGGCCGGCGCGTTCGGCATCGGCCTGTTGGGGTTTGCCATCATGTCGAATCATTTTCATTGGATTTGATTCTGAGGTCTCGTCCGAATGTTGTCTCGACTTGGGATGATACCGAGGTCGCTCGGCGGTGGTTGTTGATTTGTTCGGTGCGAAAGAATTCGGCGGGGGATCAGGCGGAGAGGGGATTGGCTCCGTCCGCGGTACCTGACCGCTTTCCGCCTGAGATGCTTTCGCCCCTCCCGCTTCGCCGTCATGAGCCGTACTGACTCGGCCAAACGCAATTATTCTTGTGTCCCTTACGTTCTCTCCCGCCACTCCGTCATTGGCGACACACTATCGGCTAAAATCAATTGATATAAATAATGCGTTGAATTAAACTTGGTGTATGGTTAGTTCCGGCAGCGAATTTGCCAACGTAGCCATCATCGCTCCGCGTGATGTGGCTCGATCACAAGACGATGATCGTTTCGAGTTCGCGTCCAACAAATTCCGATCCTCTTTGTTTGGTGGATTCGGATAGAAAATTAATCAGAAAAATTCGGCGTTATGAGAACCGCGAATGGTCTCGTTTTGCCGGGGTACTCGCGTAGATTTAGACTCATTGATGGTGAAGTCGGCGGTTTTGAACGATTGATTGGTTCACGACGTAGCCACATCATAGAGCGATGATGGCCACGTTGGGGAAGCCGCTTGCGGCTTTCTCACACTGTGAGAAACCACACAGGTTTCAATCGCCGTTCCCTTTGTGCGTCCCCCCGGCTCGGCGGTGGTTGTTGATTTGACCGGTGCGAAAGAATTTGGCGGGGGATCTGGCGGAAAGGGACTGGCTCCGTCTATTGCCCACTTCTCAGTAGCAACGATTCGAGAAAATCGGACGGAGGCAATTGAACAATCCCCTCGCTGGTCAAAAAAAATAATGAGGCAGGGTTTTTCGCCAGCCTCGCGGCGTCTTCATCGCGTTGTTTTGCGTTTTGCGGCAGTCAGATCACGAAAATCCTGTAATTTCTTGCCCCTTGAGATACTTTTGCCCCTTCCCGCTCCCGCCGCCATGAGCCTCACTCACTCGGCAAATCAAAATTATTTTCGTGTCCTACGTGTTTCTCCTGTGGTTGCGGGTCGAAGCTTAAGAGTCTTTAGTGGGGATGTGGCGATTAGCTTGACAGTCGTTGCTCTCCACCGACGCGGGGTCGATGGAGAGCGAATTTATCCAGGGCTGTGTTTGTGTTGCCGCCGTTACTTTTACTGAGTATCAAGCTAAGAAAATGCACGGAAACCCCAGCTCTGCACCGACCCAGTGTCGGTGGAAGCAACGACTGGCCAGCTAAGAATCGCTCGAGTGGCACTGCTTCGGATTCCTCAGTGAAGCGGTACTCTTCGTCTTTTAGGTCTACTCTGGCGACGCGAGATCGATAAAATAAAAGAGGAAAAGTCCAAGAAATGAGGATTTTCTGTCGTCGAGGGACTTTTTCAGCCGATCGATGGTAGCGAGTCTTGACCTCGTTGATTTCTCCGCCGGCTCTGGGGGCGACAGTTTTGAAAATTCTTTCTAAACGTTTGGATGTTTGGTCTCGCGGTACAGTCGTTTGTTTGTAAAATCACTCAACCGCAACGGACGGGGGCAACGAAAAAATGGATCAGAGAGAGCAATTGATCAACGACAGGCTCAGTAAGGTCGAAGGCGATATCCTCAATCAGGCGCAGCAATTCAAAATTGCAGGAAGAAATTTTAAGTAATAAGAGTCAGGCAATTGAGAAAAGTGTTGAAATCATTAAAAATGACGAATACGGAATTGGACGGACTGAAGCCTGCTGCTGTCAAACAACCCCAGAGCGACCCGAATCCATCCGCTCCAGCCCGCTCAGCCAAAAACCGGAAATTGAATGAACTTTGACTGACGACCAACGTCTGGCTGAAACAGTCCGTTCGGACTGAGGAAGGTCAGATTCGGATCGTTCGCGTTCGGTAGCTTGATTTCAATGAGACCCATACGGTGTTTTTTTAGCGCCGGTGTTTTTTTGTTATCAAAAACGAGGGAAAGACGTGAGCGATGGCAGCGACCACGCTGACTGGGGTGGGTTGGGGAATCGGGATCTCATAGTGCTGCCTACTGCTGCGAAAGGTCTTTTTTGCGACGGCAGTGGTTTGGCCTATGGCGGTTCGGTTGTGTACCGTGCTGTTCTGCGAGGGTATACTCTTATGGCAGCGGAATCCTGCCTGATCAGTCACTTGTTGGTGAATCTTACGGAGCGCTCAAATGATTTGGATATTGATGGGACTGGTTGGACTGATGAGAAGAATAGGACTGATGGGTCCGA